>DETV01000058.1 GCA_002361775.1 Eubacterium sp. UBA3279 | reverse complement strand
TGCGATTTCAATGTCAGTTTTGTAACCCATAGTGATACAATCTCCTTTCTAATATGCAAATAAATTCATATGCATTCTCTAAGGATCAAGGGGAAGGTGTTCAGGAGCATTTTTCTCATGATACAAAAAACGCAGCAAATGTACACGAAAACAGAATACATTGCTGCCCAGACGGACGACCCCCATATGGATTCCGACTTCCTTGTGGTATCCCACATATCCGTCAGTCATCGGAACCTTCTCTTTGATTCCTGTTCAGTGTAGCACGTTTTGGATAAAATGTCAACAATAGACCGGAAAGAAAAAATAAATTATACAAATTTACTTGAAAAGAAGGAAATTTAAGGATATACTGAACAACGGAAAAGAAAAAAACTACATTATTATGGGAAAAATTCAGGAGGCTGTTTATGGGAGAAATACGGGAAGAAATATTTTCCGGTTTTTGTATCGCGTGCAATCGAGGGCAGTCGGTGACTTGTGAATTTGAGAAAATGAAGGGGAAATGGGAACTGGAAGAAATTGATTGCGGTTACAGACAATGTATTCACAGGACCAGTTGCCAAATAGGAAAACAGGTGGAAGAATTTGGAAACTCCAATTCATGAATTGTTCATAAAATATTCCGTGTTATCAGTTGCAAGAGACGGGAGTTTATGATAATATGTTAAGGAAATGAAAAAAATATTTCGATTCTATTACAGATAACAAAAGTTTTGTATAACGATAATAGGGATCCATTACATAAGGAGTATAAAGTATGAAGAAAAAAATCCTTTGTTTAACTTTGGGATTGATTTTAACATTTTCTCAGGTGATGTCTGTAAGCGCTTCTGAGAGAAAACAGCAGCTTAAGGAACAGAAAGCAGCAGCTCAGAGTCAGCTTTCAGCAGAAAATTCCAAGATTGATAATTTGGAAACGAAGAAAAATACATTGTTGGCAGAGATTGATCAACTGGATCAGAATCTGGTAAATGTTTTAGTTCAGATAGATGTTCTGGAAGGAGAACTTGCCACAAAAGAAACAGAGATCGCCAAAACACAGGAAGATCTGAAGGTTGCTGAGCAGAACAGAGACAAGCAATACGAAGATATGAAGAAACGTATTCAGTATCTGTATGAGAATGGCGGTAATGATGCCTGGGCACAGATGTTGTTACAGGCAGACGATCTGGCAAGTATGCTGAATCAGGCTGAGTACGTTCAAAAGATGTATGACAGTGATAGAAGAAGTCTGGAGAATTTCAAAGAATCTGTAAAAGAAGTGACAGAGCTGGGTGATAAGCTGGAAACAGAAAAAGCTGATTTGGAAGTTATGCAGCAGGAATATGAAGTTCAGCAGGCAGATCTGGAAACACAACTGGCACAAAAGAGAGCTACATCCAGTGATTATGATGCGCAGATTGCCAATGCAGAGAGCCAGGCGGCAGCGTTGGTTTCTCTGATCAGTAAACAGAATGCTGAGATTCAGAAGATTGAGGAAGAAGAAAAGAAAGCGGCAGAAGAAGCAGCCCGTAAGGCAGCGGAAGAGGCAGCTAAAAAGAAAGCAGCAGAAGAAGCAGCCCGTAAAGCAGCGGAAGAAGAAGCGGCCAGACAGCAGGCGGCAAATGCTAACAAACCGTCTTCCTCTACTGGAAATTCCAGCAAACCATCAGGTGGAAATACTACAACGAATAACAATACGAATAATAACGCTTCAAGTAATAACAATACAAATAATAATACAAACAGCAATAACAATAATAACAATAATAACAATAATAACAGCAGCAGTAATAACGACAGCGGAAATAATGCACAGCAGGGAAGCGGCTCTTCAGGAAATTCTTCGTCTGATTCTACGGTGCCATATAATCCAACAGGTGCAGCCGTTGTAAATTATGCGTGTCAGTTTGTAGGAAATCCGTATGTATACGGTGGAAACAGTTTGACAAATGGAACAGATTGTTCCGGATTTATTAAACTGGTATATGCGAATTTTGGAGTTTCATTACCTCGTTCTTCAGGTGCTTACCTGAGCGTGGGTCGTTCAGTACCGTATTCTCAGGCTATGCCGGGTGACATTATCTGTTATTCGGGTCATGTGGCTCTGTATATGGGCGGAGGACAGATTGTTCATGCAAGTAACTCCAAGCCGTATCCGCAGGGAGGCATCAAGATCGGTTCTAACGCAGCGTATAAAACTATTTTGTCGGTAAGACGTGTACTCTAAAAGAATGATAAAGCAGGTAAGGTGCATCTTAAAAGATGCACCTTTTTTGCCGGGGAGAAAAAATGATACAAGAAGGTATTTTTGAAAAATTTTCTTTTTTGAAAGAAAAAGGGCATATAATTTGCTTTGTGGGCGCAGGCGGTAAATCAACCTGGATGTATCGAATGGCTGAATATTACAGTGCAAAAGGATATCGTGTTTTGGTTACCACAACTACACATATCTGCATACCGAAAGGCGATGTGTGGGTAAAATCATTGGAAGAAGCGGAAAAAAGGTGGAGCAGAGGCAAATATGCAGTGGCAGGAGAAGAAGCGGAAAATGGAAAATTGTCATCTCTGGAAATAGAAAAACTTCAAAACTATATAAAAAGGGCAGAAGTGGTGCTGATAGAAGCTGACGGAGCAAAAAAAATGCCATGTAAAGTTCCGGCGGAGCATGAACCGGTACTTTTGCCGGAAAGCGATATAGTGATAGGAGTGATGGGTCTGGATAGTTTGGGAAAACCGTTGAAAGAGGTTTGCTTTCGAAAAGATTATGTGGAAAGATTATTGAGAAAAACTCAAGAAGAAATTCTTACAGAAGAAGATATGATAAAAATTCTTTCTTCAGAACAGGGAACCAAAAAAAATGTTGGCTGGCGTCATTATTGTATAATTTTAAATAAATGTAACAATAAACAGAGAAGGCAGGCGGCGATGCGGATTGCAGAAGGGCTGCATGAGAAAGGAATTTTTGAGGTGGCAATTGGATGAAAAGAGTAAAAGAACAATTGATTGTTGTACGTGGCGGCGGAGACTTGGCTACCGGAACAATATATAAACTGTGGTCGGCGGGATTTTCAGTGGTTGTGTTGGAAACAGAATATCCGGCGGCTATCCGCAGGCAGGTATCTCTGTGTGAGGCGGTATATTGCGGAGAAGCTTTGGTAGAAGATATGACAGGTGTTTTGGCTTGCGGCGAAAAAGAAATTTTTTCTGTTTTGCAAGAAAGAAAGGTACCTGTTGTAGTGGATCCGGAAGGAAAATTTATTGATAAATTAAAGCCGGAAGTTGTGGTAGACGGGATATTGGCAAAAAAGAATTTGGGAACTTACCGAGAAATGGCGCCGCTTACTATTGCATTAGGACCGGGATTTTGTGCTGGAAAAGATGTGGATGTGGTGATAGAAACCAAAAGGGGACATAATCTGGGGAGGGTAATACGACAGGGAGAAGCATATCCCAATACGGGAGTACCTGGAAATATTGGCGGATATACCGGGGAACGGGTGATTCATAGTGAAAAAGCAGGGATTTTGAAAAATAAAAAGAATATCGGAGATATTGTAAAAAAGGGAGAAGTGATAGCCATTATAGAAGGAAAGAAGGGGGAAACACCGGTAAATGCAACGATTGAAGGTATTATTCGTGGATTGATCCGGGATGGATTTTTGGTGACGGAGGGATTTAAAATTGCAGATATAGACCCGAGAAAAGAAGAATTGGAAAATTGTTTTACTATTTCAGATAAAGCCAGATGTATAGGGGGAAGCGTATTGGAAGTAGTATGCAGACATTTTCTGGAAAAAAATAAAGACAAAGAGGCAGACCGGATGGTAGAATAAGAATAAGGTGTGAAAGTAAGACAAAAGATGGAGGTTCAAAGATTGAAAATGGAATATCTGAAGAAAATTAATTGGGGTCACGTGTTAATTATGTGTATCGGAAATGTTTTTATTGGGATGGGAATTGCTGTTTTTAAGCTTTCGGGTTTGGGAAATGATCCGTTTAGCGGAATGGTGATGGCTTTGTCGGAGTGTGTGGGAATTGTATATGCCCGTTTCCTTCTGCTGGTTAATCTTGTTTTATTTCTGGTGCAGTTTTTGTTTGGAAAGAAATTTATAGGAATAGGAACTTTGGTGAATGCTACTCTTTTGGGGTATATAGCCACATTTTTCTATGAAACTTTTCTGGGACTGGTGGGAACGCCGGGAAACATGGTTATTCGGCTGGCAATCATGGCTGTTGGCGTTATTGTTGTGAGCTTTGGTCTTTCCCTGTACCAGAAAGCTGATGTGGGAGTGGCTCCGTATGACAGTTTATCTCTGATTATGAATGACCGATGGAAAAAGATTTCATATTTCTGGTGCCGCATTTCTAATGATGGAGTTTGTGCGGTGATCTGTTATTTTGCAGGGGGAATTGTAGGAATAGGTACCTTTGTTTGCGCTTTGGGTCTGGGTCCGGTAATACAGTTTTTTGACGTTCATTTCACAGATAAGTTATTGAGAAAGATGGATTCCTGAATCCAAAAGAAAATGGAAAAAATATGAGGAAAATCATGTGATTACAAAAGCTCCCCTGAGTTACTTTGAGAAGTAAATCGGGGGAGCTTTTGATTTTGCAGATAAATGAGTATCGTCAATTCTTTACGTGGTTTTTGATTGCGAGGAATGTTTCCGGACTGAGAACGTGTTCCATTTTGCAGGCGTCCGAAACGGCGACTTCTTCCGGGACTCCCAGGTGAATTAACCACTGGGACAAAAGGGTATGACGTTCATACATGGTATCGGCTATTTTTTGTCCGGATTCAGTCAGGGTAATGTAGCCCTCGCTTCCCATATGAATATAGCCGTTTTCACGAAGATTTTTCATGGCAACGCTTACGCTGGGTTTGGATACTTCCAGTTCGTTGGCAATGTCGATGGAACGTACATGAGCCTGACGCAGGCTGATTATTAATATGGCTTCCAGATAGTTTTCGGCGGATTCATGTATTTTCATTTTTGGCACCTCGTTTGTTGTATAGTATTTTAATATGATGCCAGGGGCAGAATTGTGGGAGTGCACAGCACGAAACAATTCGTCAGGCATCTCATATGGATAAGTCTATCATAGATAAGTGGGAAGTTCAACGAAGTTTTTGAAGTATTGTTGGGGATGGTGTGAAATGAAGCTATAAAGAAAGGTTTTTGGAAATAAAAAAAGCACGAGACGGGATTCGAACC
>DETV01000009.1:10545-59550 GCA_002361775.1 Eubacterium sp. UBA3279 | reverse complement strand
AAAAGACTTGACTAAATAGGGAGGATACAATGGCAAAAGCAGGTGCAAAACCAAAAAAAAGAAGAGCACAAACAAAAATGACTTTAGCACTTTTTTCCATGATGCTTCCAGGTTTTATTTATTTAATCATTAACAATTATATTCCAATGGCCGGTCTGACTATTGCATTTAAACGTTTTGATTACAGTAAAGGAATTTGGGGCAGTGACTGGGCAGGATTAAGTAATTTTACGTATTTATTTAAAACACAGGATGCGTTAAATATTATAAGAAATACGATAGGATATAATCTGGTATTTATTATATTAGGAAATATCTTAGCAGTGGCAATTGCTATTATGTTGAATAATCTCAGGGGAACAATGAATAAAAAGATTTATCAGACAGTTATTCTTATTCCTTATCTGATTTCTATGGTTGTTGTTTCTTATATAGTATTTGGTTTTTTGAGTCAGGAAAATGGTTTTTTAAATAAATTAATTGTCAGCATGGGTGGTGAACCGATTAGCTGGTATACGACAAGCAAATATTGGCCTTTTATTTTAACTATTGTAAATCAATGGAAAGGATTTGGTTATTCCAGTATTCTTTATTATGCAACGGTAATAGGAATTGACTCTTCTCTTTATGAAGCGGCTACGGTGGATGGTGCTAATAAATGGAAACAGATTTGGCATGTTACTCTTCCAGGATTAAAGGGAACGATTATCACCATGGTATTGCTGAATTTGGGCCGTATGTTCTATTCAGACTTTGGTTTGTTCTATCAGGTACCTATGCGTTCAGGATTGATTTCTTCTGTAACAGATACGATTGATGTGTTCGTATATAAAGGATTAACACAGTTGAATGATGTGGGACGTGCTTCAGCAGCAGGCTTTTTACAGTCGGTATTGGGATTTATCCTTGTATTAACAGCTAACTACATTGTTCGTAAGATAGATGAAGAAAATGCTTTATTCTAGGAAAGGGGGAAGAAAATATGGTAACAAAAAATAAAACAGGACAAATCGTATTAAATATTGTTTTCATTTTATTGACAATGGCGGCACTTGCACCATTTTTTCTGTTAATTTCTTCTTCCTTATCTAGTGAAGCTGCACTTGCAAAAAATGGATATAGTTTTTGGCCACAAGATTTTTCACTTAATGCTTATACATATTTATTTAAGAGCAGTGCAAAAATTATTAAAGGATATGGGATTACTATTCTTGTAACAGTGATTGGTACATTTGTCAGTGTGATGATGACTACATTATTTGCTTATCCATTGTCCAGAAAAGAACTTCCATTTCGTTATGGATTTTCCTTTTTTGTCTTCTTTACGATGTTGTTTAATGGTGGTTTAGTACCAACGTATATGATGTGGACACAGACATTTCATATAAAAAACACATTATGGGCATTAATTATCCCAGGACTTTTAATGAATGCTTTCTATGTTATTATGATGCGTTCTTTCTTTACTGCCAATATTCCGGATGCACTGGTAGAGGCTGCCAGAATTGACGGGGCAGGAGAATATAAAATTCTATGGAAAATTGTATTGCCATTGTCAAAACCCATGATGGCAACTATTTCTCTGATGGTTGGTTTGGGATACTGGAATGACTGGATGAATAGTTTATATTATATTACGGATGAAAGTCTATATAGTATTCAGGCTATTTTAAATACAATTATTACTAATATTCAATATTTGACAAGTGGACAAAGTTCAGTAACATCAGCAGTGGACGTATCAAAACTTCCGAGTGTAAGTATTCGTATGGCGATTGCAGTAGTTGGTGTACTTCCGGTTTTATGTATTTATCCATTTTTCCAAAAGTATTTTGTAAAAGGTATTGTTGTAGGCGGTGTAAAAGGTTGATCAATAAAAAAACAGTGGCTCTCCTGTAAGGGAGAGCTATTTGAATATTTAAAGGAGAGAAGTAATGAATAAATTTTCAAGAGATCGTGTAAAAGGATTTCTGCATACAAATGGCAGAAAGATAGTAAATGAAGATGGAAAAACGGTAGTTCTTCGGGGATGGGGAGCCGGAAATTGGATGAATCCGGAAGGATTTATGATTGGTGGTGTTCCTTTATTTGTGGAGGGAGCTGATTTCAATGATTTTGCACTTCCCAGAAGATTTGAAAGAGGAAGGACAATGGATAGTACAGTAAGAGAACTGTGCGGTTCTGTATATGCAAAAGATTTTTGGAAACGATGGGCAAAAAATTATTTGAGTGAAGAGGATATTTGCCTGATGGCAAAAATGGGATATAACTCTGTGAGACTTCCTGTGAGCAGCCGTTTGTTTTTAGCAGAGGAACCAGATATTCAATGGCTGGAAGAGGGATTTGAAATATTGGAAGAGGTTTTTGAGTGGTGTGAAAAATATAAAATTTATGCAATTTTAGATTTGCATGGCGCACCGGGAGGTCAATCTGGTTTGGCTTGTGATGATGGATTAGATAATCGTCCTCATACTTTTACAGAGCCAGAGAGCAGAGAAAGAACGATGCTTTTATGGGAAGAATTTGCAAGAAGATATAGAGATCGTTGGATTATAGGCGCTTATGATTTAATGAATGAACCTCTTTCAGGTCCGGATTGTGCATATTTGATTCCAAAACTAGGAGAATTTTATGATGAATTAATTTCACGTATAAGGAAATATGATAAAAATCATATGGTAACAGTGGAAGGAGCAGTATTTTCCATGGATATGGATATCTTTGACCATAATTACGATCCGGAATGTAATAATTGGTGTATTCATACGCATTATTATGGATTTTCTCCCGAAGTAAGAAGTTTATATCGTTTTTTGGATTCCAGTATAAAATGTAATGTTCCCATTTGGATTGGTGAGGGTGGAAGTGGCCCGAAAGAAAACAGTATATTTTACGAAATTGCTGCAAGTTATGATATTGGTTTTGCGTTGTGGTCCTGGAAGTCGGCAGATGATCCTAAGGGAGAAGGGGCAGGTACAGTACGTTATCCTTTACCAGAAGGATGGGAATCAATAAGGGAGTACATAAAAAATGGAGGACCTCGTCCGTCATATAATCAAAGTCAGAAGATATTGGATGAGATGATTGAAAATATCCGTTTGGAGAATTGCATTATTTCATGGGAAAATAATCGATATAATTTAAGACAACCGGGAATTACTCTTCCGGCAGTGGGATTTGATGAAGGAAGTGGAAAAGGTCAGGGATGGAAATTTGGTAATCCCTTTGGCTTTAGGACAGAAGAAGGTATGAAAATGGTTTTAAAACCAGGAGTAAAACCACCTAAACACGTGGTTGTACCTACAAAAGAAAAAATTCGGCATTCTAATCCCTTAGAGGATCTTTGTATAGAATTATGTCAGGGAGAAAAAATATCATATACTATCAGAGATGTGGAGAAATTGTGTGTTGTAAAAGCTATTATGAGAGGTGCAGGAAGTGTCTGTGTGATGGGGGAAAGCCAGACGGGAGAGAAAATAGAAAAAACAATAGAAGTAAATAGTCAGAATGCGGAAGTGTATGAAATAGTAAAACTGGAAAAAAATATAGCCTGGTCTGTTAGGATTTCAGTTGAAAAGGGGATTATACAGATTGATGAACTTGAATTTTAAGTCCGGGTTGAAAACATAATATGATACATTTTTGATTGAAAATGTTGGTTTATTTGATTATAATAGAAACTACAGTAGTGTATTGACAGTATAGTTGGTGATATAAAAGCATAACGGGAGGATTAAAATGTATCAGTTTGGAGGAAGCCTGGGAAATCTTCCTTTGGCAAAGCATATGAAAAGCAGAGCAATTAATGCAGAAAATCCCCATGGAGAGAAGGGAAAAGGGGGAATGGCTGCCAGCGAATTGGGCCCATCAAGAAAAGGAAGTCCATGTCTGAGAGATATTCCCAGTGGCGAGACAGTTACTCTTGCAGAAATTGAAGGACCGGGTGTGATCAATCATATCTGGATTACAGTAACAGATAAAACTACAGAAGCAGATTGTTTTGTCTTGAGAGATTTGGTACTCCGGATGTATTGGGATGATGAGAAAGAACCATCTGTGGAAAGCCCTCTGGGAGATTTCTTCTGTTGTGGATTTGGAAGAGAATGTGTAGTAAATTCACTTCCGGTTGTGGTAGTTCCCAGTAGAGGACTGAACAGTTATTTTCAGATGCCTTTCCGTAAAAAGGCAAAGATAACTTTAGAAAATCAACATAAAAACTCTATTCCTGCTTTTTTCTATCAGGTAGATTATTGTCTTCATGATGAATTACCAGAAGATATTGCTTATTTTCATGCTCAGTGGAGAAGACAGAAGATTACAGAACTGCAGAAAGATTATGTGATTTTGGATCAGGTCAAAGGTAAGGGTCATTATGTAGGAACATATATGGCGCTGACCACACTGGAAAGATACTGGTGGGGTGAAGGTGAAATAAAATTCTATATTGATGGTGATGAAGAATATCCTACAATTTGCGGAACGGGTACAGAAGATTATTTTGGAGGTTCCTGGAGCTTTGCTGCACAGGTAAATGGAAAGACGGTAGAGCAGAATTATTGTACACCATATTTAGGATATCCTTATTATTCTTCTCATGATGAAGCAATTCATAATCCGTATCATAATGATGATTGTATGCCCATGAGAGGTTTTTATCGTTGGCATATTCAGGATCCGATTTGTTTTGACGAAAATCTGAGAGTGACAATCCAGCAGATTGGTGTGGGATATAGAGGTCTTTTTGAACGACAGGACGATGTGGCCAGCGTAGCATACTGGTATCAGGCAGAACCACATCAGAATTTTCAGCCATTGGCTAAAAAAGAAGATCGCTGGCCAAGATAAAAATTGTCAATTATGTTTTTGCCTCCATGCGCTGGGAGAAATCCCTGTTACGGAGCGGAAGGTACTGGTAAAATGATCGGGGGAATGGTAGCCGATGCGTTCGGCAATTTCCCCGATTTTTAAATTGGTGTTTTTTAAATATTTTTTTGCCTGACGGATACGAAGATCACGGATTAGTTGGGAATAGTTTTTTCCTGTGTTTTCTTTTATAAGAGAACTGAGGTATGGTTCTGTATAGTGAAAAAAGGAAGATAGTTCTGTCAGAGTAAGAGTCTGATAGTGATGTTTTATATAGTTGATAATCAGAGAAAAATTCTCATTGGCCTGAAAATTATAGTAAAGGGCGGTATCGCTGTGATGGCGAAGTACAAAAGTAAGGAGAATATGCATCCAGTTAATGCAGCATGTATTTGTGTACTCATCAGTTTTCCATAATTCAAGAGTAAGATTTTTTATAATAGATCGCACACTTTTTTCCTGTCCTGTAAAAAACAGGAGATAGTTTGGTTTTGGATCAGAAGAAAAATTACTGCGGAAAAACAGTGAAATCAAATTATTTTGAGACAGTAAATCAAAAAAAACAGACTGAAAAGTACTTTTTCGGATGATAATATTTATTACCACGGAATCTTCATCGGAAATGGTAATATCATGGGGAGAATCGGGAGCAATCAGAAATAAAACTGAAACCGGGAACGACAGAAGTGAGTATCCGGGTGGCAAATATGAAAACATTTCCCTGCATTTATGTGGATGGGGTTATCGAAAGTGATGAGTCCTGGGTGGCAGATGATATGAGCCATAACTGGGAACCGGTAGGGACTTATGAACGGTTCAGAAATCCGGACCAGACACCGGAAGTATTTCCCTTTGCTTATGCTCCGGTAAGTTATGTAAAAAAAGAGCAAGTAGTCGGTGGAGTTTTGTTTGATTTTGGAAAGGAGACTTTTGCCAGAACGAAAATTACCGGTCTAAAAAAAGAACAGGTAAGGGTACAGTTTGGAGAATCCAGAGAGGAAGCGCTGGATGCAGACTGGAGTGTGATTCATTTTGATGAAACACCGGAAAATGGAGAGATTTCTTATATGCCTTATGCTTTTCGATACATTTTTGTCAGTGATGAACAGGCAGAAATACAGGGGGAATATGAGTATCTTCCCCTGGAGTATAGAGGAGAATTCCGGTGTGATGAGGAAATTGTGAATAAAGTGTGGGATGTGGCGGCCTATACCTTTCACCTGAACAGTCGGGAATTTTTCCTGGATGGAATTAAGAGGGATCGCTGGGTGTGGTCTGCGGATGCGTATCAAAGTTTTTTTGTGAACCGTTATCTTTTTTTTGATAAAGAGATTGAAAAGAGAACATTGATAGCATTAGGAGGAAAGAGTCCTTTTAAAGTACATATCAACACCATCATGGATTACACATTTTTCTGGATCATCAGTTTATATGATTATTATGTAACGTATGGAGATAAAAAATTTCTGGAACAGATAGCTCCCCAGATGAATGAAGTTATGGATTTTTGTCTGAACCGTACAGATGAAGACGGTTTTATGAGAGGAAAGCCGGGAGATTGGATTTTTATTGACTGGGCGCCAATGGATAAGACAGGAGCTTTGTGTGGAGAGCAGATTTTATATGCAAAA
This sequence comes from Eubacterium sp. UBA3279, assembly GCA_002361775.1. Taxonomy (GTDB): domain Bacteria; phylum Bacillota; class Clostridia; order Lachnospirales; family Lachnospiraceae; genus Oliverpabstia. Next base: position 53,056 of record DETV01000009.1, on the reverse strand, counting down.
GCCATGGAAAGCTATGGAAAAATCTGTGATATTTTAAAAATATCTGATAAGGGATGCCGGGAAAAAGCAAAAAAACTTCAGGAGCAGATTTTTGAAAAATTTTATGATCGGGAAAAGCAGGTATTTATAGACAGTTATGAATCGGGAAAAAGAAATGTGACAAGACACAGCAATATTCTGGCATATCTGTTTTTGCCCTGTAATGAAAAACAGAAAAAAGATATTTATGAAAAAGTAATTTTAAATGACAAAGTAGCCCAGATTACTACGCCATATTTTAAGTTTTATGAAAATCAGGTGCATTGTCTGGCAGGAAATGGAATGCTTCTGGAAGAGTCTATTCGGAAATATTATGGAAGTATGCTGGCTACGGGAGCTACCACCTTATATGAAGAATATGATCCTGCCATGGAAGGAGTTCAGCATTATGCCATGTATGGAAATCCTTATGAAAAATCTCTTTGTCATGCATGGAGCGCCAGTCCGATTTATCTTTTGGGTAATTTCCGGTTAGGAGTACAAAATACAGGGATTGCTTATGAAACTTTTGATGTGCGGCCTATGCTGGGAGATTTGCAAGAGTTTTCAGGGAAGGTGCCTGTACCGGGAGGTTGTGTTCAGGTTTCCATGAATAAAAAAGAACTTCGGGTTAAAACGGATGTTCCAGGAGGAACCTTATGGATCGGAGAAAAGAAATATACTCTGGAACCGGGAGTAGAGTTTGTAGGAGGGTATGAGAATGAAGAGAATTGACTTGGATAAAGACTGGATGTTTTATGAAAGTGAAGAAAGCAATAGTTTTGTGTTTGAACAGAAGAAAGGGATTTCTGTTGATCTGCCCCATGATTTTATTGTAGGAAAGCCAAGAAGCGCGGACACTCCGGGCGGACCGGCAAACGGATATTTTGGAAACGGGCAGGGAGTGTATAAGAAAAATCTGGAGATACCGGGAGAATGGAAAGGAAAAACTGTTCTCATGGATGTGGATGGAGCATACATGAACCTGGAAATTCTTGTAAATAATGAATTGGTGGGAATGCATCCCAATGGATATATTCCTTATCAGGCGGATATCACTCATGCCCTGCGATTTGATGGCAGGAAAAATAAATTGAAGCTGATCACTCAGAGTCGTCAGCCTTCCACCAGATGGTACAGCGGCGGAGGTCTTTACCGGGATGTATGCCTATGGGTGGGGAATCCCGTTCATGTGAAACCCTGGGATATATTTGTGACAACACCGGAAATCACACCGGAATATGCGGTTGTGAATGTAGAAGCAGAATTTACGGGAACAGATAAAGAACAGCAGATTGAAGTAGAATATTCTGTTTTGGATGAAAATAAAAAAGTAGTTGCAAAAGTGGATGATTCTCTGAAACTTTGTGGAAAACAGAAGAAAATTTGTAAGCTCACTGTGGATAATCCACATTTATGGAATCTGGAAGATCCGTATCTGTATACCTACCGGATAACTTTGAAAACAGAAGGAACCATTCAGGATGTGGCAGAGGATATTTTTGGAATCCGCAGGATAGAAGCGGATGCAGAAAACGGTTTCCGGTTAAATGGGAAAAAGATGAAGAAGAGGGAAGTAATTTTGAAGTGAATCTGCTTCAGGATAATTCTGTCTGGAATGAAGTTACAAAAGAGTTTTGTGAACCGTTGGATATTGTGGGATATAATTATCTCAAAGATATTTATGAGGAGAGTCATGAAATGTTTCCAAAAAGAGTAATGTTGGGAACAGAAACCCACTCTTTTACAACATATGATTTCTGGCAGAAAGTGGAAAATCTGCCATATGTAATCGGAGACTGTATCTGGGCAGCAGTGGATTATATGGGTGAAGTAGGAGTAGGAAAGGTTTACTGGGAAAAAGATCAGGAAGAGTTTTCTTTTATGACTCCGTATCCATGGAGAACCTCCTGGCAGTCGGATATTGATCTTACAGGAGAACAAAGACCCCAATCTGTGTATAGAGAGATTATGTGGGGAAACAGGGAAAAATCAGGAATTTTTACCACTCATCCCAAACATTTTGGAGAAAAATTTAAGGGAACAGACTGGCATTGGTATGATGTGAACGATTGTTGGTATTTTGAGGAATGTTGGTTGGGAAAACCGGTGAAAGTGGATATCTATGGAGCAGGAGATGAGGCAGAGTTTATTTTAAACGGAGAAAGTCAGGGAAGAAAGAAAATGGACAGATTGATGGCTTCTATGGATATTTGTTATACTCCGGGAACACTGGAAGGAATTGTTTACCAGGACGGAAAAGAAATCAGCCGCTGTCGTCTGGTAACTCCGGGAACGCCATACAGGTTGTTGCTGATCCCGGAAGATACAGAAGTAAAAGCAGATGGGAAAGATCTGGCTTACGTGAGGGTGATTCTTGAAGACGAAGAGGGAAATCGACTGACTCACGAGGAACGGGAAATTCATGTGGATGTATCCGGAGCAGGAACATTTGTGGCAGTGGGAAGCGGAAATCCCTGTACGGAGGATCATATTACGGCAAAAGAATGTCATTTGTATCGGGGAACGGCTGTGATAATTATGAAAAGCAAAACAGAGGGAGAAACTAAAATTACGGTCACAGCAGACGGAGTAGAAAAAGGAAGCTGCATAATAAAATCGTAATTGTTCAGTACTCTCACAGTATACTGATGAATAGTTATATAAATCATATTTCTGAAATTTCGTTAGAATAACGGAAATTTGATAAAAATATTGTGAAAAATACCATTATTCAAACCTATTGACTTTATAAAATTTCAGAGCTATACTGTTTAAACAATTATAAAAAAGAAAGGAGGCAGGCAAATGAGAAACTTAATCAATACATCAATCGTGATGAAAAATATAAAATCATATACAGTGACAGGATGGAGATTCAGAGGTCATATTGCCTGCTATTCCTATGTAACGCAGAGTTAAAGAAAAAATAAGTGCGTGGAAAAGTGCGTGTTTTGTCGGTGATTTTGCGGCAGGTAATTTTTATCAGTAGAGAAAATGTGCTTCTGGGTAACCAGGGGCATTTTTTTATGCAATTCAAAAGATTTGAAGAGGAGGAAGATTATGGAACAGAAAAAAACGGGTAAATTGAAATTGATATCCCGATTTCTGAAGGGAAATCTGCATATGTTTGTACTGGTATTCATTTTTTCTATGCTGAATACAGTATTTAATGCACTGACCCCTCAGATTGTAAGGATTTCTGTGGATTCAGTGATTGGGGGGGCTGATTGGCAGCTTCCCGGGTGGTTGGTGGATGCGCTTCGGCTTGAACAACTGCGGCAAAACGGCTGGTATGCTCTTTTGCTGGCCGGAGGAGGAATTATGGCTGCTTCCGTATTGTCCGGAATATGTAATTATGTGACAAAGATGGAGATGGCAAAGGGTTCTGAAGGATTTGTAAAGAGTATTCGGGATCAATTGTATGAACATATACAAAAACTGCCATTTTCCTGGCATGTAAAGCATCAGACAGGAGAGATTATTCAAAGATGTACTTCTGACGTGGAGGTTGTCCGGAATTTTGTATGTAATCAGATGGTGGAAGTGTTCCGAATTGTATTTTTAATTGTTTTGTACATGGGAATCATGTTTTCCATGAATGTAAAGATTTCTTTGGTGGCGCTGGTGTTTATACCGGTGGTGATTGGTTATTCAGGATTTTTCTATTCCAAGATTGCCAGAAGATTTCAGGTGGCAGATGAGGCAGAAGGAGCCTTATCTAATGTGGTTCAGGAAAATCTTACGGGAGTGAGAGTTGTCCGCGCCTTTGGAAAAGAAAAATTTGAAATTGACCGATTTGATGAGAAAAACGAAACATTTTCTAATCTGTGGATTCAATTAGGAAAATTGATGAGCGCTTACTGGGGTATGGGTGATTTGATCACGGGTATTCAGGTGCTTGCTGTTATTTGTATGGGTGTGGTGACGGCAGTAAACGGAGGAATTACCCTGGGAGAATTTCTTGCGTTTGTATCTTATAATGCCACGCTGATCTGGCCGGTGCGAAGTTTGGGAAGGATTCTTTCTGATATGAGTAAAGCGGGTGTTTCCATAGACCGTGTAGCTTATATTTTGGATGCCCGGGAGGAAGAAGAACCGGAAAATCCGCTGGAACCTCCAATGGATCAGGATATTCGATTCGAGCATATTAACTTTTCTTATGGCACAGGCTATCCGGTTTTGAAGGATGTGGATTTTACCATTCCCGCAGGGAAAACCTTTGCGATTCTCGGAGGAACAGGAAGTGGAAAGTCAACATTGGTACACCTGTTAAATCGATTATATGATCTTCCTGAAGATGCAGGACGCATTACAATTGGGGGTGTGGATATTTCTCAGATCAACAGAGGCTATCTGAGAAAGAATATAGGAATGGTGCTTCAGGAGCCGTTTTTGTTTTCCAGAGGTATTGGAGAAAATATAGCGATTACCCAGGAAGAAAGAAATGATGAAGAGGTTTTTGCAGCAGCGCGGATTGCCTGTGTGGATGAATCCATCCGAAATTTCCATCATGGCTATGATACCATTGTGGGTGAACGAGGAGTAACACTTTCCGGTGGGCAAAAACAGAGAGTAGCTATTGCCCGGATGCTGATGCAGAAGGCTCCGATTATGGTGTTTGACGATTCTCTTTCTGCAGTAGATGCGGAAACAGATGCAAAGATCAGAGAAGCATTACAGGAAAAAATGGGAAAGGCTACAGTGATTTTGATTTCTCACAGAATCACAACTCTGATGCATGCAGATTGTATTATGGTTCTGGATGACGGAAAAGTGGCACAGATGGGAACCCATGATGAGCTGATTCGTCAGGAAGGAATCTATAAGGCGATTTATGATATTCAGATGAACAGTGAAGACAGAAAAGAAATCTTTGAGGGAGATACACAGGAAAATCCTGAGAAGGGAGGGAATGTATGAGTTACGATGAACAGGAGTATACAAAGTCCTTTGATATAAAAATATGGAAAAAGGTGCTGCCGTTTCTGAAACCATTCCGTAAGGTTGTATGGATGGTTATCTTATTGAATTTGTTTTGTTCGGCGGTGGATATTGCTCTTCCATTATTTCAAAGGTATGCAATTGATAATTTTATAGAAACAGGAAGTATACAGGGATTACCCATATTTGCAGTGGTTTATCTGGTGGTGATCGCCTTGCAGACAGCCAGTGTAATCGCATTTACCAGAGGAAATATCCGAATTGAGATGCAGATGGGACGGGATATGAAAAGAGCCTGTTTCGTGCATCTTCAGACATTATCTTTTTCGTATTATAACGTGACGCCGGTGGGGTATATTTTAGCCAGAGTAATGAATGATACCAACAGGATTGCCGGTCTGGTTGCCTGGAATCTGGTGGATATGTTATGGGCATTTACCTACGTCGCAGGAGTATTTGTGGCAATGGCCGTATTGAATTGGAAACTGGCGCTGATCGTTATGTTGATTGTACCGGCTATTGCCATACTTACCGTATATTTTCAGAACAGGATACTGAAATGGAATCGAAAGGTTAGAAAAATCAATTCCAAGATTACCAGCGCTTACAATGAAGGAATCATGGGAGCGAAAACATCGAAAACTCTGGTAATTGAAGAGAAAAATGCAGAAGGTTTTCGGGAAATTACTCAGGAAATGAGGACAGCCGGGGTGAAAGCAGCCAGGTTGTCAGCGATTTATCTGCCTCTGGTATTGTTTTTCAGTTCTCTGGCTACTGCCATTGTTCTGGCAAAAGGGGGAAAAATGGTTCTGGATGATTTGATGATGATCGGAACTTTGTCAGCATTTTCCTCCTATGCAGTGGGAATTTTTGAACCAATCCAGCAGTTGGCAAGAAATATTGCGGAGGTTATTTCTGCTCAGGCAAATATTGAGAGAGTGACAGGGCTTCTGGAACAGGAACCACAGATTGTAGATACACCGGAAGTAGAAGAAAAATACGGAGATGCATTTTTCCCCAAAAAAGAAAACTGGGAAGAACTGAAGGGAGATATTGAATTTAAAGACGTATCCTTCCGATATCCGGATGGAAATGAGGAGGTGCTGAAGCACTTTAATCTGAAGGTTCCTGCGGGAACTACAGTTGCTATTGTAGGGGAAACAGGAGCAGGAAAAAGTACACTGGTAAATCTGGCCTGTCGTTTCTTTGAACCGACACAGGGTCATATATTGATTGATGGAAAAGATTATCGGGAACGCAGTCAGTTGTGGCTGCACAGCAATATAGGATACGTGCTGCAAAATCCGCATCTGTTTTCCGGTACAGTTATGGACAATATCCGTTATGGAAATCTCAACGCTACAGATGAACAGGTGAAAGCGGCGGCAAAAGCAGTTTCAGCGGATCAGGTAGTGGCAAAACTGGAGCATGGATATTCCAGTGATGTGGGAGAAGGCGGTGATTTGCTTTCCACCGGAGAAAAACAGTTGATTTCTTTTGCCCGGGCGGTACTTGCAGATCCGAGAATATTTGTGTTAGATGAAGCAACTTCTTCTATTGATACACAGACGGAACAGTTAATTCAAAATGCTACAGAAAAACTTTTGGAAGGAAGAACTTCTTTTCTGATCGCCCATCGTCTTTCCACTATCCGAAAAGCAGATGTGATTCTGGTAGTAAAAGACGGAAAAGTGGTAGAACAGGGAACACATAAAGAATTACTGAAGGCAAAAGGCTATTATTATCAGTTATATAGCAAACAGTTTATGGAGGAATCGGCAAAGAAAGTTTTAAAGTAACTCGGGATGGATACGTATGCAGCAGGAAGAATTAAAAGAATTGCTACAGGAAATGTCGTTGAAAGAAAAAGTAGATCAGATGCTCCAGATTATCTTCAGAGTGGAGAGGCTACCAGCCGGGCGATGATTGATATTCCCCAGGTACAGATGGAACAGTGGGAAGGGAACCGGGAGAATTTAAAGTGTGGATCGGAGACAGCAGCAGGACAGAAAATGCAGCAAGATTCCGATTGGGGGAATAAAAAATAATGATATGAATGGTGCTGTTTGTATATGAAACTGGTTTTTCACGGAAAAAGAATATTTTTCCGTGAAAAACCGTTAAAAAGTATTATTTTCAAGAAAATTACTCTTAAAGTATCAATTCAAGGCACTTCAGCCGTTATTTTCCAGAAAAAGAGAGATTTGTAAACCATACTTTCAGTGATGAATGGGCATAGGGAAGATATGATCTCTGTATATGCCCAAAAATCGCAGAAAAAAGGAGTTTTTTTCTGTGTTTTGGGCATATAGCAAGTAAGAGGGTGAAATCCATCCCGTAAAAAAGGGTTTTTGTGGGCATAGAGAAGAGTCGTTGTCTGTATATAGCCAATCCCCCAAAAGCGATATAAAATGCATCTTATAAAATGGACACGGCAGAGATGCTAATAGTATTTACCTGATATTGGGAGTAGGCAAGAGGCAAAAGGAAATAAGTTAGGCAAGAGACAGGGAAATTTATCCGCTAAAGTTTAAAATATATAGAGAGTTATCTGCAATTAAGGTCATAAAATAAACAATTCCGGTCATAAAAATAGCAGATGTCCTGGTGGTAAAATGTTATTATCAAAAGTAAAACAGGGTATGTCTTTTTCACAGGCATGACAGGTATTTTGTGAAATGAGTATGTGTTAAGTGCGGAAGTTTATAAAGGAGAATGTATTATGAGTTTGAGAATCAAGGAGGTATTTATAGAATACCAGAAAAATCCTCTGGGATTGGATGAAAAGAAACCAAGGTTTTCCTGGCTTTTGGAGGCTGAGGAAAGGAATACAATACAAACAGCCTGCCGGGTTCAGGTGTGGAGAGAAGAAATATGTGTATGGGACAGCCAGAAACTGGAAACAAGAGAATCAAAAGGGATCTGTTATGAAGGAGAAGAGCTGGAACCGTGTACTTTATATCATGTAAAAGTAGTGGTATGGGATAATCATGGAAATGAAGGGAAAAAAGATGCTTTTTTTGAGACCGGATTGATGAATCCGGAAATGGATGCCTGGGAGGAGGCAGAATGGATTGGAGCGCCCAGATATACAGTATGTGCTGAAAATCGTGGAGTATTTATTCTGGAAACTGAATTTCGTATGGAAAAAGGCTTTGGCCGGGCGGGAGTAGTTTTTGGAGCAAAGGACTTCAGACTTTTAGATCATACAAAAAATGAACTGGGACTGGAAGGAGAAAATTTTATCCGTTTTGAATGTAATTTGGAAGAAGATATTCCTAAATTGGATATTTATCGAGTGGGATATGCGCCGGAGGATAAAGAAGAAGTTCCATTTGCATCGGTAGAATTGGTAAATTTCCAGGGAGAAGACAAGGTTCCGGTAATTACAAGAGAAAACATGGGAGAATTTCATAAGCTTCGGATTGAAGTGGACGGAAATAATTCGATGACATATGTAGACGATATTTTGGTGGATGCAGTAGAACAAAAGGAATTCTGGGGGACAAAACTGATAGGAAGAACATTGAATCCCAGAGGAAATAATGATGTACTGACATATCCAAGATTAAATGAAATCGGTTTTTTTGCAAAAGATACAAAAGCATTTTTTAAGAATATTACAGTCAGAAATATGAGACAGCCTTCCAGGGAATTTATCAGAGAGACACCGGAGGGAAATATCAATAAAAAGAAGAGTATTTTTTCGGGAAAACTTCCGGTGGAAGAAGGGTGTTTTGTGGCAGAAAATGTGCAGGTTACGGCAGATCCTTCTAGTACTTCCATTCCCATGCTTCGTACAGTGGTAAAGGTGGATAAGAACAAAAAATTGGTAAAGGCGAGATTGTATATCACTTCCAGGGGAATCTATGACTGCAGAATCAATGGAAAGGAAATCACAGAGCGATTGTTAGCGCCTGGAATTACTCAGTACGATAAACGGATAAATTATCAGACCTATGATATTACAGAAAAATTACAGGCAGGAGAAAATGGTGTGGGAGTGACACTGGCTTCCGGGTGGTGGAGCGAAGCGCAGACATTTACAGTCAGAAATTATAACTATTTTGGCGATAAGGAATCTTTACTGGCAAAGATTGTCTTTACCTATGAAGATGGTACAAGAGAAGTTCGGGTTACAAATACAAAAGACTGGAAATATTATGGAGAAGGACCTTACATATATTCCGGATTTTTTGCGGGAGAAATCTATGATGCAAGAAAAGAGGATATTTATGAAAAATATTCTATGGGGGATTTTGATGACAGCCAGTGGGAGAGTCCGCAGGTAATAGAACCTGTACCCATTGACAAGTTCCGTGCGATGCCGCCGGGATTTGGTCGATCCTGGCCGGCGGTAAATCAGGGAAAAACAAAGCTGATCGGTGAATATGATGCTCCTGTATATGTGGTGGAAAAACGGAAAGCAAGAACAAGAAAAGAGCAGGAACCGGGAGTATATATTTATGATCTGGAGCAGGAAATGGCAGGAGTTCCACGGATTACCTTCCATGAAAAAGAGGGAACAAAAGTAATCATTCGATATGCAGAAGTATTATATCCGGATATGGAAGAGTATGCCGGGAATGAAGGGAAAATGATGCTGGAAAATTATCGGGATGCTACCAGCACAGATATTTATATATGCAGCGGAAAAGAAGAAGAAATTTTCCAGCCAAGATTTACCTTCCACGGATATCGCTATATTGAGATCAGTGGAGTGGAAAATCCTCCAAAAGCGGAGGAAGTGGAAAGCCTTCAGTATTCTTCTGTAACAGATTTTCAGGGAAGTTTCCAGAGTGATCACCAATTATTAAATCGTTTTGCGGAAAATGTACAGTGGTCTCAGAAATGTAATTTTATTAATATTCCAACGGACTGCCCTCAGAGAAATGAGCGTATGGGATGGGCGGGAGATACCCATGTATTTTGTCATACAGCATTACACAACAGTAATTTGAAACAGTTTTACGAGAGAAATCTTCAAGCTATGGCAGATCTTCAGACACCAGAAGGTCAATTCCCTGAAATTGCTCCGGTGGGAGGGGGATTTGGAGGTATTACCTATGAATGTGCAACTATTTTTATGGCGTGGGAATTGTATGAACAGTACGGAGATATAAGAACACTGGAAAGATTTTATCCGGGTATGAAAAAATACATGGATTATATGAAAGATAAAGGACTTCCGGGAAAAGGAGATATGACCAAGGTGGGTCCGCTGGGAGACTGGCTGGCGCCGGAAGAAACAGATCTTCAGCTTTTGTGGAATGCCTTTTACTATAAAGAAGCGTACCTGATGAGTAAAATAGCAGGAGTGTTAGGAAGAAAAGAGGATGAGGAAAAATACAAAGCGCTTGCTAAAAAGGTGAGAGATTTCTGGAACAGAACTTTTATTGATCCGGAAACAGGAAAAACCCGTGATTTTGAAGGAAACAATTGTGATACCCAGTGTTCCTATGCGTTGGGACTGGAATATGGCGTAATAAAAGACCGGGAAAAAGCCCAGGAACATTTGCTTCGAAAAACCCGGGAGCTTCATCATACGGTGGGAACAGGATTTTTCGGAACAGGTCTTTTAAATCTGGCGCTTACTCATATGGGGCAGACAAAAGACGCCTATAAACTGATGCTGCAGACAGCGTTTCCCTCCTGGTTATATCCGGTAACCCAGGGAGCTACGACGATTTGGGAGCATTGGGATTCCTACACGGAAGAAAAAGGTTTTGGCGGTCAGAATGCAATGAATTCTTTTAATCACTATTCGTTGGGAAGCGTACTTTCCTGGATTTATCAGGTGGTTTTGGGAATCCAAAGAGAAGAACAATATCCGGGATATGAACATTTTGTATTGAAACCGGAATTTGGACCGTTATCTTTTACCAGAGGAAGTGTGGCAAGCCCTTACGGAGTGATTCGTGCAGGCTGGGAAAAAGAAGGGGAAAAAATCATTTATCATTGTGAGATTCCGGTAAATACAGAAGCTGCTTTATATTTGCCGGGAGGAAAAATAAAAGAATTGGGTTCAGGTATCTATGATATAGAAATTTGAAGACATCAGGGATAAAAAGTCAATATCCACCCATTAATAAGCTAATATCACCCACTGTATTTTGGAAGATATTATGGTAAAATAACAGAAAAGCCACAGTTGAGAAAGTGGAAAACAGTGATAAAACGGAGTATCAGTAAAGGAGAAGATGTATTATGAAACGAAGAATCAGAACATTCAGCGGAACTCAGGATCCCTCTGTTTCAGCCAGAGAGGTAAAAAACAGAGAAGTAGCCCGGAAAGCAGCAGAGGAAGGCATTGTTTTAATGAAAAATGAAGGCGTTCTTCCTCTGAAAAAAGGATGTAGGATTGCTTTATTCGGAGCTGGTGCAGGACGGACGATTAAGGGAGGTACCGGTTCAGGTGATGTAAATGAACGAGAGGTGGTAAGTGTTTATCAGGGATTGGTAAATGCAGGATTTGACATTACCAGTAAAAAATGGATAGAAGATTTTGAAGCGATTTATAAAAAGTCAAGAGAAGACTGGCGTGAGAGTATTTTTAAAGCGGCGAAAGGTCAAAATCCTATAGAATTTTTCCAGATTTACGCATCTCATGCGTATGAAATGCCTTTCGGAAGAGATATTCTGGATGAGGATTTTGGTGGTGCGGACACAGCTATTTATGTTCTCAGCCGTATCGCCGGAGAGGGTGCGGACCGTTTTGATAAAGCAGGAGATTATTATCTGACAGATCATGAGAAGAAGGACCTGGAAGTAATCGCGGATCACTGTGAAAATATAATTGTAATCCTGAACGTGGGAGGTCAGGTGGATCTGAAAGATATCCTTTCTGTACCTCAGGTAAAAGCGCTGTTGAATCTGGTTCAGCCGGGAATGGAGGGAGGAAACGCCCTTGCCCGTGTTTTGGCAGGAGATGTGACGCCCAGTGGAAAACTTACAGATACCTGGGCAAAGAATTACAGTGATTTCCCCAATGCAGAAACCTTCAGTCATGTAAATGGAAATATTGAAACAGAAAAATATGAAGAAAGCATTTATGTGGGATATCGGTATTTTGACAGTTTCCAGGTAGATGTGGAATATCCTTTCGGATATGGTCTGTCCTATACAGAGTTTGCATTGACTCAGGGAACCGTGTGTGTCGATGAAGCTTCCGTACATACGCAGGTGACAGTGACAAATACAGGAGATACGTATAACGGTAAAGAAGTGGTACAGATTTACGTTACCTGTCCTCAGGATGGAATGCCAAAAGAATATAAGCGTCTTTGTGGATTTGCAAAAACAGATCTGCTTGCTCCGGGAGAAAGTCAGGAGATTTCTATCAGTTTTCCGGCAAAAGCAGTGGCTTCCTTTGATGAGGAAAATGGAAACTGGACAGTGGAAAAAGGATTGTACGGTGTCTGGGCAGGAAATTCATCGGCGGCAATCAGCCTGATCGGAACTTTACAGGTGGCAGAAAATGTGGTTTTAGAGCAGGTAGATCATATTTGCCCGCTGCAGGAAGATTTGGAGGAAATAGTTCGTCCGGAAGATGTTGTGCGTACACTGGAAGCTGCATGGAAAAAAGAAGCAGAAAATAAAGGTATGGTTCCCGTTTTATTTGCTCCGAAACCACTGGAAATGACAAGAATTCCTGCAAATGAGCTGGATCAGAAAGCAGAAGAACTGGTAGCTAAACTCACAGAGGAAGAGATGATTGCCATGGTGATCGGAGAAGTGAGCAAAGGTCAGGAGAATGCTCTGGGAGCTGCAGGTATTATGGTTCCGGGCGCAGCAGGAGAAACCAGCGGCGTATTGGAAGAAAAATATGATGTTCCGGGAATTTCTATGGCAGATGGTCCTGCGGGAGTGCGTCTGATTAAGAAATATGATGTAAATCCGGAAAATGGACAGATATACAGCATGGGATTACTGGGAGCGCTGGAAGGGGGATTTTTCACAAAAGAAGAAGTTCACGAAGGCGCAGATACATATTATCAGTATTGTACGGCAATTCCTGTGGGAACACTGCTGGCGCAGACTTGGAATACGGAACTTCTGGAAGAAGTAGGTCAGGCGGTAGCTGTGGAAATGCAGGAATTTGGAGTTGCCTGGTGGCTGGCTCCCGGAATGAATGTTCACAGAAATCCACTGTGTGGCAGAAACTTTGAATATTATTCAGAAGATCCTCTGGTTAGCGGTATGATGGCAGCGGCAATCACCCGGGGAGTTCAGTCAAAAGAAGGTGTGGGAACCACTATCAAACATTTTGCCTGCAACAGCCAGGAAGATAATCGTATGGGTTCCAACAGTATTTTGTCAGAACGTACTTTAAGAGAAATTTATCTGAGAGGATTTGAAATTGCAGTAAAAACAGCTCAGCCTATGGCTATTATGACGTCTTATAATATGATCAATGGCGTTCATGCTGCCAACTGTAAAGATATTTGTACGGTTGCAGCAAGAAAAGAGTGGGATTTCCAGGGTATCATCATGACAGACTGGACAACTACTATGCCACAGGGCGGCAGTCTTTCCTGGAAATGTGTGGAAGCAGGAAATGATCTGATCATGCCGGGATGGCCGGGAGACAGTGAAAATATCAGAGAAGCGCTGAAAAATGGAAGTCTGAAGCGAGAAGATTTGCAGGCTTGTGTGAAGAGAATGCTGAAAGTGATCTTCCAGACACTGGGATATGAAGATTGTGTAAGTTATGGAGCGCAGTTCAGATAGAAGGAATTGTGAAGGAGTAATACAACCATAGAATAGATAGAGTACAGATGGGGCTGTCAGGAAATAGATAGTTCTAAATCATGACCACCGGCTAAGCCGGTGGTTTGCTTTAACCCTATAAGGGTTCATTACCGGCACTGAGTCAATAGGTTCATAAATCGCAACATTTCTTACTCTTCTCATCTTTTATAAGATCCCGCATAATCTTTACGCCTCGTGCAGTAAAATCTTTTTCGTTCAAGTCCTTAGCCTCTAAAATTCTTTCAATCGCCTGTGCAGGATCAAGAGAATGATATGGATAATAAAGTCCACGAAGTTCTTTCGGTTTAATCAGTTTATATATTTGCTTACTTGTCTTTTGGTAAGTGTAAGACCAATAACGATAAACATAGCCAATCCAATAAAGTTCCGCTTCGGAATATTTTTCTTTGCCATAAGAACTTTCTCCAAACTCGGTTTCTATTTCTTGAATAATCTGATGGACATCACACGCTTCAAATAAGAAACCTCCAAGGTCCATACGCTGAGCCACCCCGGAATTCATAAACCTTCTCATAAATATAAGTGAACTGCAATTTGTTTCTTTTACAGAAGCAGAAAATACTTCCGCCTGCATTTTACATAATTTTAAACCTATTTCGTCTATTTTTCTCATTTCAAAATATCCTCTATATATTCGCCATGACCTCTATACTGCTTACGGGCAATTTTTACCTTATCATTTCCAATGCGTGATTCTTCTCGCTTATATGAGAGATAATATTTTTTTTCATCAGGCGCTAAATAACAATGACGTAATATTTGCAACTGTCTCAACGCCTTATCGGTAACAAATACATATTGATTACCAAGATTAGTTGCAGAAAGACAATGTTGGCATTGGATATCTGTAATTTCACCATCAATAAAACTGTCGATGATTTCAAACATTCTATTATCAGCGATTGGAGCTATAATATAATCAACCCCTTCGAGTCTTGAAAGCAAAGTCTTTATGATAGGATGGTCTTCGTAATCTGTTAATTTATTTCGGAAATAAGCAATCATCAGCATCCAATCCCTGTCAACATTTAACTGCGTGTAACTCAAATCAGTTTTGTCAAATTCTAAAATATAAAGTGAAGATTCCGGATAATTGGCAACAAACATAGCAGATTGTTCCAAACTTTCACCGCAATAGAACCCCCTGCCAAAATCATTGGTATTTTTTGATTTTTCTATTGAAATCTGTCCGTCGATATATGTTTTCGCACCGTGGAAAAGTATGGTGGAATTACTTCCGCAATCTTCTTTAAATAACTGCTCTTTTATTTTGTTAAGACGGATATCCTTGCTGAAAACAACTTCAAGCATTTCGAAAACTTATTTTCAACATTTGTAAAGATAAAGTTTTTAATAATATTAAGCATTATCTGCCTTTGTATATATGGAAAGATCATTATTGTAGCCATTTGAGAGGAGTAAACCATTTACACCCGTTGTTCCCCTTGTTATAATTAATAATAGAGAATTGGTAACGAGGGAGATAAAGGAATGAAAGTTGTTATTTTGGCAGGGGGATTTGGAACCCGGATCAGTGAAGAGAGTCATTTGAAACCAAAACCTATGGTGGAGATTGGAGATAAACCCATACTCTGGCATATTATGAAACTATATTCTTACTACGGATATCACGAATTCGTTATCTGTTGTGGATATAAACAGGAGATGATCAAGAAATGGTTTGCAGATTATTATTTGCACAGCAGCGATATCACTTTTGATTTCACTCAGGAAAATAAAATGATCGTTCACAATAATATATCGGAGCCATGGAAGGTTACCTTGGTGGATACAGGGTTAAATACAATGACCGGAGGAAGAATCAAAAGGGTAAAGGAACATTTGAATGGGGAACCATTTTTCCTGACCTATGGTGACGGGGTATCAGATGTAAATATTGAGGAGCTTCTGGAGTTTCATAAACAGGGAGGCAGAATGGCAACTCTGACAACTGTACAGCCTATGGGACGATTTGGTGCATTGGATATCCTGGAAAATGGAGAGATTACCAATTTTAAAGAGAAAAAGAAAGAAGACAGCGGTTGGATCAATGCAGGGTTTATGGTTTTGGAACCGGAAATCATGGATCTGATCCAGGGGGATGAGACAGTATTTGAAAAATATCCTCTGGAAGAAGCGGCAAGAAGAGGAGAGTTAGATGCGTATCGTCATAATGGCTTCTGGCAGTGTATGGATACGATGAATGAAAAAAAGAAACTGGAAGAAATGTGGCAGTCAGGAAAGGCGCCCTGGAGGGTATGGGACAGATGAGTATATGGGATTTTTATAGAGGAAAAAAGGTTTTACTTACCGGACATACAGGATTTAAGGGGACGTGGTTGTCCCGGATTCTTTTGCAGGCAGGGGCAGAAGTGACAGGATATGCGCTGAAACCGCCTACAGAACCGGATTTGTTTTCAGTTTTGGCACTGGAAAAAGAGATGCGGTCTGTGGAAGGTGATATTCGTGATCAGGAAAGGTTATGGAAGACGATAGAAGAAACAAAACCGGAACTGGTATTTCATCTGGCTGCACAGCCGATTGTAAGGGAATCTTATAAAAATCCGGTCTATACTTATGAAACAAATGTCATGGGTACGGTGAATATTCTGGAGGGGATTCGTCGTGTGGATAGTGTAAAGTCTTTCCTGAACGTGACTACAGATAAAGTATATAAAAATAATGAGTGGGAATGGGGATATAGAGAAACAGACGAATTGGATGGTTATGATCCTTATTCCAACAGTAAATCATGTTCTGAGCTGGTGACACACAGTTATAAAAGTTCTTTTTTGGATGAAAAGGGCATAGCGGTATCTACAGCCCGGGCTGGAAATGTAATTGGGGGAGGCGATTTTGCTGCAGATCGGATTATTCCCGATTGTGTGAGAGCGGTGGCTTCGGGAAAAAAAATTGCTGTAAGAAATCCCCATTCCACCAGACCGTACCAACATGTACTGGAACCTCTGGGAGCATATCTGAAAATTGCACAGGCTCAATATGAAAACAGAGACAAAGAAGGGGCATATAATGTGGGACCGGAAGATAGAGACTGTATCACCACAGGAGAACTGGCAGATTTGTTCTGCAATGCCTGGAAAGAGGGAGCAGAATGGGAAAATTTGTATACAGGAGGACCTCATGAGGCTAACTTTTTAAAATTAGACTGTTCCAGAATCCGTAATGTATTAGGATGGAAGCCTCATTGGGATGTAAAGACAGCCGTGGGAAAAACGGTGGAATGGTATCAGGCGTATTTGAAAGGGGAAAATATGTCTGTATTTACAGATCGTCAGATCAGGGAATATGAAGAGAATGGGAAGTAAGTTGGAAAATGGAAAGTAACAGGAAGAGAAACAGGGAAATCATCTGTGGGGTAGTGGCTTTGCTGATTGCCGGAGTATTTTTTGCAGGTTGTTTAAATATTTCGGCAGTTTCTGAAAAAATAAGCAGTTGGGGAAATATTAATATCATTGTGTATGGTATGACTCTGATTTTATTCTGCCTGGTTTTTATTGTGGGATTGTGTATAGCAGAAAAGAAAAAAACAACAGAAAAATCCCTGTTGGAACAAAAAAGAGTAAAAATGGGAGCGGCAGCATTACTTTTGGTTGGACAGGCTCTCTTTTTTGCTATAGGAGCATCAAAAGAAACGCTGCAGGTAGGCGGAGTTGCGGGAAGATACGGATGGCATACCCAGCCGCTGTGGATGATGGCACTTTTATTTATTATAGAAATTTTAGCGTTTTTTTGGTTGTATCGGAACGTGAAACTGGAGAAAGCCAGTGGAGAATGGCTGGTCTATCTTTTGTATGGGATTTTGACTGTTCTGATATTTTACAGTATGTATACACCCAATATTTTTGGAAGAAGTGACTGGAGTGACAGTTATCATGCTCACGCATATTTTAATTCTATCTATAATGTTCATTGGGGAATGCCATATACGGGAGAACTGACCAGTATTTATGGACATTATGCTTTGCTCTGGAAACTTCCCATGAAATTGATCGGAGGAGATTTTCAAAAATTTGTGGTTTTATTGGCAGGGTTAGGAGCAATCAGTCATCTGTGTGCATTTTTAGCAATGAATCAGATGACAAAAAGCAGACTTCTCCGGGTATTGGGAGCTATTGCGATTTCTTTTCCAATCCTTGGAATGAAAGGTGGATTTTACTGGCAGGTGTGGCCGCACCGTATGATTTTTCCTGCTGTTATGCTGCTATACGGGGTGACAGTTCTGAGAAAAAAACTGTTTGGCTGGAAAACAGCATCACTGGGGTACCTGATCTGTATTTTGGGAGTAATCTGGAATACAGAAACAGGTATGATTTTGGCTGTTTCCTGGGCGGCATTACATATGTGTTATCTGTTTAGCGAAGGGGAATGGAACGGAAAGAGAGTGGGAGGATATACAGCGTTTCACCTGGCAGGAGTGGTGATTTCTTTTGTGGCTGCGTATGGACTTGTAAATCTTTATAATATTTTGAAACATAGTCCGGTAAATACTCTGAAAGAATTTATGCTTCCTCTGATGTCAGATGCGTATATGACAGACGTACTTCATTTGGATCTGCCCATGTATCCCAGCGCCTATATGGCGGAAATTTCCATGTTTTTAATAGGAATTGCAATGGGAATCACAGGTTGGAGATGGTTTCAAAAAGGAAGTAAGGAAGTAGAATGGAAAACGTATCTGATATTTTTTATGAGTGTCAGCGCGTTGGGACGATTGGTGTATTATATGAATCGTCCGGCATATCACAATCTGGATTGCTGTCATTTTTCGGCAGTTATCATGTTGGTTTATCTGGGGGAAAAAGGACTTCGATTTATAAAAGAGAAGAAAAAGGACTGTAATTTTGACCAGGTAATAAAGGGAAGCATTGGTGTGATTTGTGTTTCTGCTTTGTTGGGCATGTCCACCGGAACGGTATTGCAATTTTCCCAAAACAGTCAGATGAAGGAAAATTTTCATAATCAGGAAGAGCTGAATGCTTTTTTGGAAACAGTAGAACAGCAAATTCCCGCCAATACTTTTGCTTTTGGGTTAAATATGACAGAAATCTATAGTATGCTTCACTGGAATACTCAGTGTTTCACCATGGATTTCAGTGATATGTTTGTGGCGCAGGATTCTGCAAAACATCTGGTGGAGCAGATGCAGCAGGGGGTAGAGTATGTATTTACCAGCGCTCCATCGCTTCCCATACTGGAAAAATTTTATCCGGAGGGATACCAGTGGTTTATGGAAACGTATACGTTGGACAAGAGTTTTAATGTTCAGGGTACAGAATTTCAGTTTTATATAAGATGATGTAAAAAGGAGAGAAAATTATATGTTTGAAAAAATGACAGAGCAGCAGGCAAGAGAACAGATTCTTGAAATGACAAAAACTTATTGTGAGAAATATCATAACCAGAAAAAGCCTTATGAAAAGGGAGACAGGATTCCTTACGCATCCCGTGTGTATGGAGCGGAGGAAATGGTAAACTTAGTGGACAGTTCTCTGGAATTTTGGCTGACTGCAGGAAGGTATACCACAAAATTTGAAAAGGATTTTGCAAAATATCTTGGAGTGAAATACTGCTCTTTGGTAAATTCCGGTTCTTCTGCCAATCTTCTGGCATTTATGGCGCTTACTTCTCCGTTGTTAAAAGACAGACAGATACTTCCGGGAGATGAAGTTATTACAGTAGCCGCAGGATTTCCTACTACAGTGGCTCCTATGATTCAGTATGGGGCAGTTCCTGTATTTGTGGATATTTCTATTCCTCAGTACAATATAGATCCTTCTCTTTTGGAGGGAGCTGTTTCAGAAAAGACAAAAGCAGTGATGCTTGCACATACCCTGGGAAATCCTTTTGATTTACAGGCAGTTCGCGATTTCTGTAAAAAATATAATCTGTGGCTGATTGAAGATAACTGCGATGCGCTTGGTTCCCGTTATGTGATTGATGGAGAAGAAAAGCTGACAGGTACCATCGGAGATATTGGAACTTCCAGTTTTTATCCACCTCATCATATGACAATGGGAGAGGGTGGAGCTGTTTATACATCAAATCCATTGCTGCATAAGATTGTTCGTTCCCTTCGTGACTGGGGACGGGATTGTGTCTGTGCTCCCGGTCAGGATAATCTGTGTGGCCATCGTTTTGACCGCCAGTATGGAGAATTACCGTTAGGCTACGATCATAAATATGTATATTCTCATTTTGGTTACAATCTGAAAGCAACAGATATGCAGGCGGCAGTAGGATGTGCCCAGTTGGAAAAATTCCCTTCTTTCGTGGAACGGAGAATTCATAATTTTGAATATCTGAAAAATGCTTTGAAAGGAACAGAAGAAAAACTGATTTTGCCGGAAGCCTGTGAAAATTCCACTCCCAGTTGGTTTGGATTTTTGATTACCTGTCGGGAAGATGTGGACAGAAATCAGTTGGTACAGTCGATTGAAGCAAAAGGAGTACAGACTCGTATGTTATTTGCCGGTAATCTGATCAAACATCCATGTTTTGACCAGATGAGAGCATCGGGAAAGGGATATCGAGTGGCAGGAAGCCTGGAAAATACAGATCGTATTCTGAGAGATACTTTCTGGATTGGAGTTTATCCGGGAATGACAGATGAGATGCTGGATGCCATGGCAGAAGCGATCAAGGAAGCGCTTGCCTGATCAGATGCTCTGATATAGAGGAGGAAGTATGGTAATAGATGAAAAACTGCGCTGGTATGGATTTTGGATGGTAGACCGCCTGCAGGGAGGAAAAGTGCGGAAATATTATGAAGAAATCCGTGACAGCTATAAAAAAGGTACACCAGTGGAAAAAACACAGGAGAAAATTCAGAAGTTGATCCGTCATGCGGTGAATACTACGGAGTTTTATAAAGATTTTCCAGAGGATACGCCTCTGGAACAGATGCCTGTGATGAACAAAGAAATATACAGAAGTCATTATGAGGAATGTCAGTCCAGTACCTTTAAAAATGCCAAAGACAATCGAACTATGTATACAAGTGGTTCTACAGGGACACCCTTTGCCATGATCCAGAATAAAAATAAAATTCTTCATAATACAGCGGCCAGTATTTTTCTGGGAGCAGCCGGCGGGTATTATATTGGAATGAAAGAGGCTTTTATCCGTATGTGGGTAGGAGATCATGCGAAGAAAAGCTGGCTTTCCCGAACAGCGGAAAATTTGATTATGATGGATTGTTCGAATCTGGATGACGTGGCTTTGGGAAAAATGGTGGAAATCATCCAAAAAAAACGGGTAAAATGTATTATCGGTTATGCTTCAGCCATTGGAGAATTGGGTCGTTACATAGAAACGCATCACATGGATACGAAGAAGTTTCATGTAAAAGCGATTCTTCCTATTTCTGAAAGTATGCCGGAAGAAGTGAGAAGAAAGTTGGAAAAAATTTTCCACTGTACGGTACGTTCCTGGTATTCCAATGAAGAAAATGGAATCATGGGTCTTCAAAGAGAAGAAGACGAGAGTTATTATATCGATACAGAAAGTTATTATTATGAAATTCTGAAGCTGGACAAAGATGAGCCGGCAAATCCGGGAGAACTGGGCCGAATTGTGATCACGGATCTTTATAATTATGCTATTCCTTTGATCCGTTATGACAACGGAGATCTGGCAGTGGCAGAATATAAAGAAAAAGAAGGACGTTTTCGTTTTTATATAAAAGAATTGTATGGAAGAAAAGGAGATATGATTTATGACTGTCAGGGTCGGATCGTGTCCCCCTTTGTACTGCTGAACGGTCTTTCCATGGCAGAGGGAATTTGTCAATATCGGTTTATTCAGGAAGATGTTACCAAATACACACTTTGGTTAAATGGAGATAAGACGGTAATCGATGAACAGGGAATTTTGGATTTTATCAAACCCTATTTTGGTGAGGAAGCGGAGATTACTGTGGAATATGTAGATGAGATTCCGGTGCTGAATTCGGGAAAAAGGAAATCATTTGAGAACCGATGTGAAAAATACAGGAAAAAATAACAAAGGAGACGATGTTTTGGCATCCAAAGAAAAACAGAAAAAAATAGTATCCAATACAGCATATACCATAGGTGGGGCGCTTCTTATGAACGGAGTACTCCAGATTCTGATTTATCCGCTGTTAAATCGTATGATGGGGAGCGATCAGTTAGGAGAACTTTTGTATCTGATGGGGCTGGTGGCGATTCTTTGTCCTTCTGTGGGACAGGCGCTGAATACCAGTCGGTTAGTGGTACGCAGAGATTATGAAGTGAAAAATGGGGATTATAATCTTCTGCTCCTGCTGTTTGGAGGGATAGGAACTGTTATAACCCTGGTGGTGGCGAAAAAATCCATGGTATCTTTTCCTGTGATTTTATGGACAGCCATACTTTTGATGACAACGATTTTTCGGTATTACGGAGATGTGGAATATCGTCTGAATCTGAATTATAAAAAATATTTTACTTACTATGGCGTACTGACTGCCGGTTATGTGGCGGGATTCGGGATTTATTTTCTGACAGAGAACTGGTTTTGGGTTTTTGTGACAGGGGAAGCGGCTTCTCTTATTTATTTGGGGATAACCGGAAGTGTATTTCATGGCTTTTGGAAAAAAAGCTCCTTCTTTGGGGAAGCATTTCGAAGAGGAGGATTTTTAGTATTTTCCTATCTGATCACCAATCTGACTTTGAATATAGACCGTCTTGTGCTGGAGCATCTGATCGGACATCTGGCAGTAACACAGTACTATGTGACTTCTCTGATTGGTAAAACCCTGGTACTTTTGGTGGCTCCTGTGAATACTATTATTATTTCGTATCTCACACGAAAACAGGAACGTATGGATCGGAAGCAATTTTTGATTTTTACAGGTATTGGCGGAGCAGTCAGCCTGGCATTTTTTGTGGGTGCGCAGATTGGGACTCCGATTTTTGTGAAATTATTTTATGGAGATCTTTACGAAGCTGTCAGAGGTATGGTAACAGTTGTAAACCTGAGTCAGATTCTTGGGGTATTTTCTGCATATCTTTTTATTGTAGTTCTTACATTTACAGAAGAGAAATGGCAGTTAATACTTCAGATTATCCACCTGGCTGTGATTACGGCTCTCGTGTTGATTTTTACACAAAAGAGCGGTATCATGGGATTTGCAGTATCTGTATTAATTGCAAACGGAATACGTGTGGCAGCAGTGATTTTGCTGGGATTATGGAAAGCTGCCGGGACACGGAAACAAGGAAATCAAGAGAGTGAGCTTTAGAGGAAGGAAAAAAGATGCAGGCTGGAGAAATTTTGAGACGGACCGCTTTTCAGATGTTGGATAAACTTCATGGCGGAAAGCTGGAGAAGATAAAAACAGTAAACAAACGGGAAATTGTGGAGGGAGTTACGCAGGAGTACGGGAAACGCAGGGTAGAGATGTTGCTGGATTATGCAAAGAAACATTCTCCCTATTATAAAGAGTATCAAAACGCCTGTAGTCTTCAGGATTTTCCTGTTATGACGAAGATGAAATATAATGAAAATAAGGATCAGATTCTGTGTGATACTTTTTGGGAAAATAAGGATAGTCTGTTTCAGCTAAAGACAAGCGGATCTACGGGAGCGCCGTTTACTGTGCTTTGTGATGGAGATAAGATGAACCGGGTTAACATGAATTTTATTTCTTTCATGGAATTAAATGGATTTCGTATGGGAATGAAGAGAGGAGAATTTCGTGTATGGATTCCTGGAAAAAATGTAATATCCAAATGGAAATCATTTAAAAATAACCTGATTATGATTGATATTTCCAACATGGGTGATGAAGCGTTGGAAAAAATCTGTGAGAAAATCAGAAAAGACCGGATTCAGGTACTGGTGGCTTATTCCAGCGCATTGACGGTTCTTATGGATTATCTGAAAAGAAAACAGGTGGATGTTAAAAAATGGGATGTGGAAATGGTATTTGCCATGGGAGAAGCTCTTCCCCAGAAAACGTATGACTTGATTAAAGAAATTTTCGGCTTTTACGGAATTCGTTCTTATGGAAATAACGAAAATGGATTTTTAGCCTGTCAGGTTGGTGATGAAAACCGTTATACAGTAGATCTTTATAATTTTTACATAGAAATGCTCAGTCTGGATTCGGATGAACCTGTAAAACCGGGTGAGTTAGGCAGAATTGTGGTAACGGATTTGTATAATAAGGCATTCCCCATGATTCGTTACGATACGGGAGATACGGGAATCTATGAGGAGATCATAGATGAAAAAGGAAGAAAACATGGATATTTTACGGAGATTTATGGTCGCCGGGGTTCGATGATGTACAATTGTAAAGGAGAGCCTCTGTCTATTCATGTATTTATGAATGTGTTGATTGATATGGAAGGAATTGTCCATCAGGCAAAATGTATTCAGTGGGAAAAAACACGGTATGAACTGCTTTTAAATGCAGAGCGCAGCAAAATAAATGAAAAAGAGGTTGTGGATTCCTACCGGAAATATCTGGGGGATGATGCGCAGATCGATGTGACATATGTAGAGGAAATTCCTATCGAAGCATCGGGAAAACGTATGGTATGTGTTCAGAAATGTCCGGATTATCTGTAAGATAAATGTGAATCATTACTTTAGAGCAGGGAGAAGTATTATGAAACAAAAGGTATCTGATTATATAGCTGATTTTATTGCCCGGTGGGGTATTCAGGATATATTTACTGTAACCGGAGGAGGAGCCATGCATCTGAATGATGCGTTTGGTCATCACGAAAAACTTCATTGTACCTATCAGCACCATGAGCAGGCCTGTGCTATGGCAGCGGAAGCCTATGCCAGAGTAGAAAATAAAATGGCTGCTGTCTGTGTGACCACAGGTCCTGGAGCTACTAATGCCATTACGGGGGTTCTGGGAGGATGGATGGATTCCATTCCCATGATAATATTTTCCGGACAGGCACGCTATGCCACTACAGTTCCGGCGTCAGGACTGCCGCTTAGAAGTATGGGAGTACAGGAGTGTAATATTGTTCCGGTGGTGACTCCGCTGACTAAATATGCCCATATGGTAGTGCATCCGGAGGATATCCGATATCACCTGGAAAAAGCGCTTTATTTTGCAGTTACCGGAAGACCGGGACCGGTATGGCTGGATATTCCTTTAGACGTACAGGGGGCAATGGTTGAGACAGAGAAAATGTCTTCTTACGATCCGAAAGAAAATCCGGAATTACTGCCAAAATCTATTTCAGAAGATGTGGTAGAACAGATTCTGGATAAGCTCCAGGAAAGCAGTCGTCCTGTACTTTTCCCCGGTAATGGGGTGCGTCTGGCGGGAGCAATAGAAGAATTTCGTTATTTGGCAGAAATACTGGGGGTTCCGGTGATTACAGGAATGAGCAGCGTGGATGCCATAGAATCTGATCATCCCCTTTTTGTGGGAAGAAGTGGCGGTACGGGAACCAGACCGGGGAATTTTGCCCTGCAAAACAGTGATGTATTACTTTCTATTGGAAACCGTCAGGGATTTGCGCAGACAGGATTTCAGTTTAAGGATTGGGCCAGAGAAAGTTATACGATTTTGAATGATATTGATGAAAATGAATTAAAAAAACCCAGTCTTCATGTGAGTCTTCCCGTCTGTGGAGATGCGGGGGAATTGATAAAAAAATTGGTGACAGCAGCGAGAAATCGGGGAGCGTCGAAAGAACAACCGCTGTTTTCGGGCGAAGACTGGAGAAAGCAATGTTCTTTGTGGAAAGAAAAATATCCGGTGGTTACAAAAAAGCATTATGAAACAACAGAAGAAGGATGTACCAATATTTACGCTTTCTATGAAGAATTATCGAAAGCAATGAAAGAAGACCAAAACCTGATGGTCAGTGTGGGAACATCAAGAGTTGCAGGAAGTCAGGCCTTTCGAGTAAAGAAAGGACAACGCTTTATCACAAATCCCAATACGGCTTCCATGGGATTTTGTTTGCCGGGAGCAATTGGCGTCTGTATTGCATCCGGGAAGAAACCGGTGGTATGTGTAACAGGAGAGGGAAGCCTGCAGATGAATCTTCAGGAATTGCAAACAATCTGGCAGAATCGATTACCGGTAAAATTATTTGTGATCAATAACCAGGGATATCATTCCATCCGGCAGACTCAGCAAAATTATTTTGGAGAACCTTTGGTGGGAGTGGGAGAGGAAAGTGGCGATCTTAGTTTTCCCGATCTTGAAAAACTGATTCCGGCATATGGTTTTCCTTACCGAAGTATCCATACTTCTGAAGAATTACAGGAAAAAATAAAAGAAGTACTGGATTTTGACGGAGCTATAGTCTGCGAAGTTTTTGTTACAAAATATCAGAAGACGGAACCGAAAACATCTGCAAAGAAACTTCCCGATGGAAGAATGGTGTCAGCGCCTCTTGAAGATATGTACCCGTTTTTATCCAGAGAAGAACTGGAAGAGAATATGTATATTCCTCTTCCGGAGTAAATATGAGGGAAAAGCTATGAAACGAATCATTGTGACAGGGGCCACCAGTATGATCGGCGTGGCGCTGATAGAAGAGTGTGTCAGACAGGGGATAGAAGTTTATGCGGTGATACGGGAAAATACAGAGAAGAGATTTCGTCTTCCAGAGAGCAGCCAGGTTCATCCTGTAGTATGTTCACTGGAAAATATGGAAAAATTGCCGGAGTTGATTCCTGAAAAATGCGATATATTTTACCATATCGCCTGGGGAAATACCGGCGCAAACAGGAATAAAAGCGCAGTGCTGCAAAGTAAAAATATAGAGTATACACTGGAAGCGGTGCAGGCGGCAAAAAAACTGGGCTGCACCAGATTTATCGGAGCAGGTTCTCAGGCAGAATACGGTCCGCAGGAAAAGGAAAAAATCGGACCGGATACAGAAGAACATCCGATTACTCCCTATGGGGTAAGCAAACTGGCAGCAGGAAAACTTTCCCGTCTTCTCTGCGAAGAGTTAGGGATGGAATGGATCTGGTGCAGAATATTCAGTGTTTATGGAATTTACGATAAGGAAAGTACCATGGTGATGACTGCCCTGCATCGATTTATGGAGGGACAGGAGACCATATTTACTCCTGCGCAGCAGCAGTGGGATTATCTGTACAGTAAGGATGCGGGAAGAGCCTTTTATCTGGTCGGAGAAAGAGGAATTTCCGGTTCGGTGTATTGTGTGGGCAGCGGGAAAGCTCAAAGGCTTAAAGAATATATTTGCAGAATACGGGATGCAGCTGATCCGAAAGCAGAGCCGGGAATAGGGAAAAAGCCGTATCCTCCTCATCCGGTCATGCATTTGTGCGCAGATATAGACAGCCTGACCCGGGACACAGGTTTTGTGCCTCAATATAAATTTTCAGAAGGAATCGAGGAAATGGTACAATGGCTGAGGGAGAAAAACAAATGAAAAAGAAAATATCGGTGGTGATTCCCACATACAATGAAGAGGGAAATGTGAAACCACTGGCACAGGCAATTGTAAATGTAATGGAAAAAGAACTTCCGGAATATGATTATGAAATTATTTTTATAGACAATCATTCCAAGGATAATACCCGGTTATTTCTTCGCCAGTTGTGTGGAGATAATCAGAAAATCAAAGCGATTTTTAATGCGAGAAATTTCGGTCAGATCCGTTCACCTGTTTATGGATTAAAGCAGGCTAAAGGAGACTGCGTGATCCGTATGTGTGCGGATTTTCAAGATCCGGTGGAAATGATCCCCAAATTTGTCCGTGAATGGGAAAAAGGATGGAAAATTGTTATTGGAATCAAAAAATCCAGTAAAGAAAAGAAAATGATGTACTGGATCCGGACACTCTACTATAAATTAATCCGGAAAATCACAGATATTGACCATATAGAGCATTTTACCGGATTTGGTTTATATGATAAAGCTTTTGTGGATGTGGTGAGAGATCTCCATGATCCCATGCCTTATTTGCGGGGAATCATAGCGGAACTGGGATTTGATTATATGGCCATTCCCTATGAGCAGCAAAAAAGAAAGGCAGGAAAGAGCAAGAATAATTTTTACAGTCTGTATGATTATGCCATGATAGGTATTACGTCCTATTCGAAAGTGGTGCTTCGAATGGCAACCTTTGTTGGTTTTATAGTGGGCGGTATCAGTTTTGTGGCCGGGATTATTTATTTTATATTGAAACTGTTATATTGGGACAGATTTTCTGCCGGGATGGCGCCATTGTTGATCGGTGTGTTTTTCCTTGGGTCTATGCAATTGTTCTTTATTGGATTTTTGGGAGAATATGTACTCAGTATCAATACGAGAGTGTTGGATCGACCTCTGGTAGTAGAAGAATTGAGATTGAATTTTGAGGAGCCGAAGCAGGAAGCGATGGAAGAAGCGGCAGTTACAACAGAGTCGGAGAAAGGAAATGAAAAAGTAACGCAGGAACAATCATGAGAGGAATAGAAAATAGAATGAAATTGAAACAAAAAAAGGAAAGAGTGAGTGGATGGATGCATTTGAAAAATGACTGGAAAGGAATGAAATTATGGCAGAGAAATGAATTATGCCGGTTAGATTGGATTATTTCCAGTATCGTACTTCTCATCCTGTTTCTTACCTGTATGCAGGGAGATATGCGGCTTACGGGAAACCGTTCATTTTTGATGTACGAGCATTTTACAGATTTTTACAAGGCCAGCTACGAACAGTCTGGAGGATATTATGCGAATTATCTTCCCAGTACCTTTATTGCTTATGCTATATGGAATCTGCCCTTGTATCTGGCAGGTCATATTCCGGAAGCAATTCTGACGAATAGTTTTATCAATAATATGTGGTATAAGCTGCTTCCGGTGATCTTATATTATGTGACGGCACATTTTATGTATAAGATTGGGATGGAAGCAGGTTTTGGAGAAAAAAAATCCCGTTTGTGTAAGTTCGCTTTTCTCGTGTTCCCCATAGGAGTATTCAGTCAGTTTATTTTCAGTCAGTACGATATTTTTACTGTGTTCTTCATGGTTTTGGGACTGTATTACTTTCTGAAAGGAAAAATGTGGCGGTTTGCCCTGCTTTTTGGTGTGGCAACCACATTTAAATACCATGCAGTACTGTATTTTTTGGTGCTTTTGGTTCTGAAAGAAAAGAAAATCCGTGATATTTTAAAATATACCTTAGTTATGTTTCTTCCCGTTTTGGTGGAGGTACTTCCCAATATAAACTCTATCCATTTCCAGAGGCACGTAATGGGATTCGGAGCCTTAAAATTTGTTCAGAAACAGTTTAGCTTTGGATTTTTTAATGGATTCAATCTTGTGGCTGTGGCGGCAGCCTTTGTATTGGTATGGGCATACCAGAGAAAAACGAGAGATGAAGAGGATTTGTTCTCCTGGGCATCTTTCCTTACCACGGCTATGAGTTTTGCTATTTTCGGTTTTGCATCCTGGAATCCCCAGTGGCTGCTATTATTAGTTCCGTTTTTGCTGTTGAATATTTTCATAAATGAAAATGGAAATATGCTGGTGATGATTACAAATATTTTCATGCTGGCGCTTTATATCTTCAGCAGCCAGAGCATGGTGGGAGAAAACGTATTAAATTGCGGAATTTTAAAATATATCCTTCCCAGTTCGGAATTTGCAGTTCGTATGTGGGATGTGTACAAATTCCATGATGAAGAATTGCTTTGCTCTGCAATGTGGGTGGTATTGCTGGTTTACGTGATTTTTGGCCAGCCTAAATACCATAACAGAAAAGGGAATACTATTTCTACAGGATTGATCTGGCAGATCCGTTCCGCATTTTCCTTTGGTGTCTTAGCTTATGTGCTGCCAATGATGATCTGTGTGGCAGCTATGTTCCAGGGCTGGATGGTATTTCAGGATAACAGTCAGTGGAATCTGGAGCCGGAAAATACGGTGACAGTGGAAAACGATGACTTTATAGAGCAGGATATTGTGGCAGATGGCAGTGTGCTGAAAGATATTCGGGTTCGCATATATACCGGAGAACAGAGTATTACTTCGTTGTTGGGAGTGGAGCTGGCAGAGAAGGAAACAGGAGAAGTTGTTTACAGCGAAAAGAAGTACACTGATAAATTCACAAAGAATTCAGCAATCTATTCCATATTGGATAAAGAAGTATCTGTGGAACCTGGAAAAACATATACCTTGAAATTGTCCAGTGAAGAAGAAGGAAAAATAGGATTTTACTGCGTGACAAATGAAGAAACCCAGGAAGTTTTGCGGGAAACAACAGAAATGCCGGGAGAAATCACAGCAGAAAGACAGCTTCAGATGAAAGTTATTGGAATGAAGTAGAAAGAAGGAAAAAGAGGGAGTTGATTTTATTCTGGCCGTAGGTGGCGGAAGTGTGATGAGTGATTCTTCCGTAATTACCAATGAAGACGGCTGGCTGAAGAGAGGATGTAATAATAACCTTTGTCGCTGCCGGTTTGCAGTTATGAATCCGGAACTTACATATACCCTTCCTCCTTATCAGACAGCCAGCGGATGCGAGGATATTATGATGCATACCATGGAACGGTATTTTACCAGGGAAGAAGATACTGCGCTTACAGATGGAATCGGAGAGGCGCTTTTGCGGACAGTAATGGAAAGCGCGCAGACATTAGTACAGGATTCGGAAAAAATAGCGCTGATCGGTATCAGGAATATGGAAGAAATTTACCGGATGGCGAGATAAAACAGGTAATAATGACGAAAAATCTCTTTATAAAAAAATTATTTTCTGTATTGTAAGTTGATATCATTACGATATAATAAATGTCGGCAAAATGAGGAGAGATACAGAAAGGACAATTATTATGGAAAGAGATATGACGGTGGGGAGGCCCGGGAAGATTATCTGGAATTTTACACTTCCGATTTTCGTGGGGAATATTTTTCAACAGTTCTATAGCATGGTTGATACAGTTATCGTAGGTAAGTTTGTGGGGACAAAAGCACTGGCCGCAGTAGGATCTACAGGTACGATCAACTTTTTAATCCTTGGATTTCTGATGGGAATGACAGCCGGATTTACCGTACTTACCAGCCAGCGATTTGGCGCGGGAGATATAAATGGAATGCGAAAAACAGTAGGCTCTGCCGCAATTTTATCAGCGGCAGTATCCATTCTTATGACTGTGGTGAGTATGGTTTTTATGAAACCTTTGATGATATTAATGAAAACGCCTGCGGATATTTTTGATGATGCATATGCCTATATTATGATCATATGCGCCGGAATTGTGGCTCAGGTATTGTATAATATTCTGGCGGGGATTTTAAGGGCCCTGGGAAATAGTAAGACGCCCTTATATTTTCTGGTGTTTTCGGCATTATTAAATATTGTGTTGGATCTGGTATTGATCATTGTATTTCATTTGGGCGCTCCAGGAGCAGCTTATGCTACAGTTATTTCTCAGGGAGTTTCGGGTGTCCTTTGTCTGGTTTATATTATACGGAAAGTGCCGTTGTTGAAATTGAGTAAATCTGATTTCAGACCGGATCTTCGATTGCTGCGGATGCAACTGGCAATTGGATTTCCTATGGCGCTTCAGTTTTCTATTACAGCAATCGGAACCATGATGGTACAGACTGCTTTAAATGCGTTGGGATCTATTCATGTGGCTGCTTTTACGGCTGCAAATAAAATAGAACAGATCATCAGTCAGATGTATGTGGCATTGGGAACTACTATGGCCACATATTCAGCTCAGAATATGGGAGCGGGAAAGGTGATGCGTATTCGTAAAGGATTTCGGTCAGCTACAGTGATCTCCTTTGTATATAGTCTGGTATTTGGTCTTATTACCTTTTTCTGGGGCTATCATCTTACAGGATTGTTTGTTTCGGAAAATCTGGATTCTGTTGTGGGATTGGTAAATATTTATCTTCAGTGTGTGGCAATTTTCTTTATTCCTCTGGCTGTTGTAAATATTTATCGTAACGGTATACAGGGAATGGGATTTGGTCTGATGCCTATGATGGCAGGCGTGGCAGAATTGATAGGACGAGGCGTTGTGGCTGTGATCGCATCCCGCCACCAGAGTTATCTGGGAATCTGTCTGGCAAGTCCGGCAGCATGGGTATTGGCAGGGGGACTATTGCTGATAATGTACTGGTATATAATAAAATTACTTCAGAGAAAAATAGAAAAAGGTGTGTAAATGGAAAATGCTGTCAGAGATGAGTCTAGGGATTTGTCTCTGGCAGTTTTTTGTATGATGAAGAAGTGTTAGAGAAAAGTATGAAAAGATTCGCCAGGTAACTTTCAATCCCAAAAGCATCATATTTAGAAACCTGTTTATTGTGGATTTCTTTAAATTTTTCGATACGGCTGCTGAGGGGAACTATCTACAGAAGCGATGTTTTAGGATCACGTAAGCAAAAGAAAGTAGGGCGATATGTTCCGTTTTCTTTATTCTGCATGAGCTTGTCATCTTGTACTTTTTCAAAATATTCATCTTTAATGTGATAAGCAAATCCTTCTTGATAAATCATAATGCTACCTCCAATTGAGATAAAAAGACCCTACCTTACGATAGGGTCGAATTTTCGAGTCGGACATTTAGACATTTATTAGACGCTTCCGGTAAGCGAACAATATTTTCGAACCGTTCATTTATAAGTCGCCAACGGTGAGCGAACAATATTTTCGAGATAGATTGTGCTATCTCTACTATCATTATATGCAGAGATGAAATATATGTCAATTTTTATTACAAATTTTTAGAAAGTTTAAAAATATTTTATCTGTTGTTTCTTAGGAGAAAAATAGATAAATGATATCAAGCAAAAGAAAATATGTTATAATTTAATGACAGGTATCTATTTCATTTATAAAAATCTTGATACAAAAAATAATGTATTAGGGAGGAACGATAATGTTTAATGGTTTAGACATGAATATGGGGAATTTAAGCAGGTTATCTTCAGCAAAAAGTCGTTCTATTTCGCCTGAGAATTTTACAGGGGGAAAAGGAGAAGGGGGACGGTGTAAGTTAGAAGATGGGTCTGCAAAAGAGGCGGCCAGAGATTTGGGACAGGGATGGAAGGTGAATCCATTTCTGGTAATTCCGGAGAAAGAGACGGTAGTTATAGCTGATATTCAGGGAATGGGAGCGATCCAGCATATATGGATGACTCCAGTGGGACAATGGAGAAACACTATATTACGGATTTATTGGGAGGGAAATGAAAATCCTTCCGTAGAATGTCCGGTAGGCGATTTTTTCTGTTGTGGCTGGCAGGAATATTTTCAAATATCATCTTTACCAGTATGCGTAAATCCGGGAAGCGGTCTGAATTGTTACTGGAGTATGCCTTTCAGGAAGCAATGTAAAATCACTCTGGAAAATAGGGATGAAAAGCCTGTTACAGTATATTATCAGATTGATTATACCCTGACAGAGGTCCCGGAGGACTGTGCATATTTTCATGCGCAATTCAGGAGAACAAATCCACTCCCCTATAAATCGGACTATACCATTTTAGATGGAGTGAAAGGAAAGGGACAGTATGTAGGAACCTACATGGCCTGGGGAGTACACAATAACGGCTGGTGGGGAGAAGGAGAAATTAAGTTCTTTATGGATGGAGATGAAGAGTATCCCACCATATGTGGAACGGGAACAGAAGATTATTTTTGTGGCTCCTATAATTTTGAAAATCCTCATACCCATACAGGATATGTACCATTTTCCACTCCATACACGGGATTGCAGGTAGTGAAAACAGACCAGCTATACCAGGTGCAAAAAAGATTTGGAATGTATCGATTCCATATTATGGACCCCATTCGTTTTGAAACAGATTTGCGAGTGACAATACAGGCATTGGGATGGAGAGAGGGAGGACGTTATCTGCCGCTTCAGGATGATATATCTTCGGTAGCATTCTGGTATCAGGATCTTCCGTGCGCATCATTTCCGAAACTGCCGGATAAGGATTATCTGGAAATCATTTAATAATAGAATTTTGCTGCCAGGGATTGTATCTTTTAGCTAAAGCACATATAATGGGAAAAGTATCTTATAAAATGAAGTTTAGGAGAAGAAGGTATGATTAAAGCAAAAATTATTACATCATTGGAAAAAGTATTTCCAGAGGGAATGCAGGAAGGATATGAGATCAAAGAATTAAAGGGATGTTCTGGGGAAACAGTTTCTTTTCAGATCGCATATCAGTGGCAGAATATGCAGAAATTTTATGGTCAGGTTCAGCTTGAGGGAAGTAAAGAATTGTTGGAAAACGTTACTGTACGTCAGGTGGAACTGGTACCCAGTGAGTATCCCTGGCCATTGGATGGAGACGAAGAATATCTGAAAAAAGAGCCGGGACTGTATCCGGATCTTCTTCGTGATCTTCCGGAATTAGGTTTTATATTAGTTCCAGGGCAGTGGAGAAGTCTGTGGTTTACATTAGAGCTTCCCAAACAGCCGGGAAATTATGAAATTGTGGTAAATATGAAAGCAGATGAAGGCGCCGAAGGGGAAGGAAATGAATTTCATGCAGTTTTACCGGTCCAGGTGCTTGCACAGGAATTGCCGCAGGTAGATGTACGCCACACAGAATGGTTTCATGGCGATTGTCTGGCAGATTATTATCAGGTGGAAGTATTTTCAGAAGAACATTGGAGAATTCTTGAAAATTTCCTGGCAGTGGCTGCCAAGAGAAGTTGTGATACGATTTTAACACCGTTATTTACTCCTCCGCTGGATACAAAAGTAGGGGGAGAGAGAAAGACTATTCAGTTGATCGATGTAAAGAAAACGGGAGATACATATCAGTTTGGTTTTGAAAAACTGGATCGTTGGGTCAATATGTGCCAGAGATGTGGTTTTACTCATTTTGAAATGTCTCATTTGTTTACGCAGTGGGGCGCTAAGGCGGCTCCTAAGATTATGGTGGAAGAGAATGGACAGTTGCATCGGGAGTTTGGTTGGGATACACCGGCTACAGGAGAGGCATATGCGTCATTTTTAAGACAGTTTTTACCGGAGCTGGCAGAACATTTAAAGAAAATGGGACTGCAGGATAAGGTATTTTTCCATATTTCTGATGAACCGGAATGGGAACAGAAAGAAGATTATGGAGCAGCCAGAGCATTGGTAAAACCATATATTGAAGGATTCCAGATGTTGGATGCGTTATCACATTATGATTTTTATGAAACAGGTCTTTTGGAGCAGCCAGTATGTGGAATAGATCATCTGACGCCATTTTTAGAAAAGAGACCGGAAAAATTATGGACATATTATTGCTGCGCTCAGAAAAAAGAAGTTCCGAATCGTTTTTTTGCCCATCATTCAGGAAAAAATCGTATCCTGGG
This sequence comes from Eubacterium sp. UBA3279, assembly GCA_002361775.1. GTDB lineage: Bacteria > Bacillota > Clostridia > Lachnospirales > Lachnospiraceae > Oliverpabstia. The sequence goes on along the minus strand of DETV01000009.1, from coordinate 18,006 downwards.
AGTGATTTTGTATCTGTATCAGTTGGATGGATTCCTTCAGTGGGGATATAATTTCTATAATTCTCAGTATTCGCTGTACAATCTGAATCCTTATCAGAGTACGGATGCAGGCTGTGGTTTCCCATCCGGTGATTCTTTCCTTGTTTATCCGGGAGAAGGCGGTAAGCCGGAAGAATCCATACGTATTATGGTATTGGAAGAGGCATTTTCTGATCTTCGTTTCCTGTACGGAGCTGAGAAGAAGCTGGGAAGAGAAAAAGTAGAGGAAATTATTCGCCAGACAGCGGGAATGGATATTACATGGAAAAAATATCCATATACTCCACAATTTTTTGTAAATCTGCGAGAGAATATCTACAGAGAACTCAATAATTGTTGATAAAAATGTTATAACATGAGTCCGGCCAGAATCACGCTGGCTATGGTGCCGCCTAAAGTGGCCAAAAGAGCGCCGGAGAGTGTGTAACGGGTTTTGGTTACTTTGGCAACAATAAAATATACGCTCATAGTATAAAAGATAGTTTCGGTACTGGAAAGAAGCAGGGAGGCAATTAATCCTGTTTCTGAATCAGTACCGAATTTTTTATATATGTCTAAGAGCAAGCCGGTGGCAGCGCTGGAAGAAAACATTTTTACTATGGAAAGGGGAATCAATTCTCCGGGAAAACCCAGGGGATGCAAAAATTTCCCGAGAAATTTTCCAATCATATCGAGAAATCCTGAGGCGCGCAAAATACCTACCCCTGTCATAAGACCAATCATAGTGGGAGTAATGCGGACTACCGTTTTCAGTCCGTCAGAGGCCCCATCTATAAAATCTTCGTAAATATTTCGTTTCAAAAGAAAACCAAAACCTACAATATAAAAGATAATCAGAGGAATCATCAGATCAGAAAGAAAAAGAAGAAATTTCATATAGAATCCTTGAAGAGATATTGGTTTATCATATTAGAAAAAAGAAAAAAGTATGCCTCTAATTTATGGTAAAATTAAAGGCATACGATACTTATTTCCACAATTTGCGGGATTTCCAGATATAGTAAATAATAAAGAGTACTGCCGTAATAAACCAGGTGACAGGATAGCTGAAAATAATGGTTTCCAGTCCCGGTTTCAGCGGAACGATAAAGATGATCCAGAGAACGCGAAGAAGACAAATTCCTCCACAGGTCATGATCATGGGAATGATTACATCACCGGTTCCTCGGAGAGCGCCGGATAAAAGTTCGATAAATACAAATAAGAAGTAAGATGGCGCAATCAGATGGAGCATCTGCATTCCAATATCGATAACTGTTTTATCGGCGGTAAACAGGTGAAATAAAGGTCTTCCTCCGAGGAAAAAGATGAAAGTAAATATCAGTGAGGCAACCAAAGCCATACCGATACCGATACGGACACATTTTTTCATGCGGTCATATTTTCCTGCGCCATAGTTTTGTCCTACAAAGGTGGTGACGGCAATACCGAAAGCGCTGTTTACCATCCAGTACAGAGAATCGATTTTACCAAAAGCTGTCCAGGCAGCCATAGTATCTGTTCCAAAGGTATTCAAAGATGCCTGAATAAACATATTGGAGGCATTGTACATAGTGGACTGGATGCCGGTGGGCAGTCCGATCCAGATTAAGGAAAGTAAAGCGGCTTTGTAAAAACGGATTTCTTTGATTTTCAGATGAAGCAGATCATCGGATTTCATTAAAGCTCTGGTAACGAGGATGGAGCTGACAGCCTGAGAGACAACTGTAGCGATGGCGGCGCCGCCTACTCCCATGTGAAAGACAAGGATCAGTACCAGATCCAGAACAATATTTAAAATACAACAGACAATCAGATAATACAGTGGCCGTTTGGAATCTCCAACAGCGCGAAGAATACTGGAGCCCACATTATAAATAAAAACAAAAAGAATTCCGGCGAAATAAATACGCATATATAAAACAGAATCTGCCATAAGATTTTCCGGAGTGTTCATGATTTTCAGCAGCCAGGGAGCGATAGCAATACCAAGAAAGGTAATAAATACACTTCCTACAATAGAGAAAGCAAATGCGGTATGGAGAGAACGATCCACATTTCGTTTATCCTGTGCTCCGTAAAATTGGGAAATGATTACTGTTGCACCGGAGGCTAATCCGACGAAAAATCCCACGATCAGGTTGACAATCTGGGCAGTGGAACCGCCGACAGAAGCCAATGCCTCTTTGCCCACAAATCTTCCCACAATCACAGTGTCAGCCGTATTATAAAGTTGTTGAAAAAAGGTTCCCATAACGATGGGAAAGAAAAATAGAAGAAGCTGTTTCCAGATTACCCCCTCAGTAATCTGATTGGTTGACGTTGTTTCCTGTTTCATTTGTAAAACCCTCCCAAAGAATAATGAAAATGAAAGCATTTGATTTTCCGTCTGTGGGGTAAGAATTGAAAAATAGCATTGTAATTTTTTCCACAAACGGATATAATAAATGCATACCGTGACGATTGTAATTTTCTGGTATTATGATAGTTACAATCTCGGATAACAGTATTATAAAACAAAGAAAGGTTAAGGTGAAGAGAAAATGAAAAAATATATTTGTGAACCATGTGGATATGAGTATGATCCTGCAGTAGGAGATCCAGATGCTGGAATTGCACCAGGAACTGCATTTGAAGATCTTCCAGAAGACTGGGTTTGCCCGGTTTGTGGTGTTGGTAAAGAAGATTTTGTAGAAGCTGAGTAAAGCAGGGAGGGGATCGCCGTGAGGATAGTATTTGACGAAGCGTTGTATACAGGCAACGAATTAATTGATAACGAACATAAAGAACTGATCGACAGAGTTAATAAACTGGTAGAAAGCTGTGAAAATGGAAAAGAAAAAGTGACAGCAGTAAAAACTTTGGATTTCCTGATGGATTACACAGATTTCCATTTCTCTGACGAAGAAAAATTGCAGCAGGAAGCAGGATACGACAAGCTGGAACAGCATAAAGTTCAGCATGAAGATTTCAAAAAATCAGTTGATGAACTTCGTCAGATGCTGGAAGAAGAGGAAGGTCCCACAGATGCATTTGTTGAAGCTGTGAATAAAAATATCAGTCAGTGGCTGGTAAATCATATTCAGGGCTGGGACAAGGCAGTAGCTGAATTTATCAGAGCAAAATAATAACTGTTCAGCATTTTGTTGTCAGGATGTCAGACAGTTGTAAAGTAAAAAGAAACAGAGCAGAGACACGAAGGGATTCGTGAAACTGCTCTGTTTTACTTTTACGGAAAATGTGTTTTGTGAAAGAATAAGTCTCTCACTATTCTACATGAGGAAGTCCTGCAAATCCTTTTGCCAGATCTTCGTCTGTAGGAATGTAATCACTCATAGCGCCATCGTTGTATTTTCCATAGGCAACCATATCAAAATATCCTGTTCCGGTCAGACCGAATACAATAGTTTTTTCTTCGCCTGTTTCTTTACATAAAAGAGCCTGATCAATAGCGGCTTTAATCGCATGGCTGCTTTCCGGTGCAGGAAGGATTCCTTCGATGCGGGCAAATTTTGTGGCTGCTTCAAAAACACTGGTCTGTTCCACTGCGATAGCTTCCATAAGTCCATCGTCGTAGAGCTGTGACAGAACAGAACTCATACCATGATAGCGAAGACCTCCGGCATGGTTGGCAGAGGGAATAAATCCACTTCCCAGAGTATACATTTTAGCCAGAGGGCAAACCATTCCTGTATCACAATAATCATAAGCAAATTTACCCCGGGTAAGGCTGGGGCAGCTTGCCGGTTCTACAGCAATGAAGCGGTAATCCTTTTCCCCTCTTAATTTTTCTCCCATGAAAGGCGAAATTAAACCGCCCAGGTTAGAACCGCCGCCGGCACAGCCGATAATGATATCAGGTGTAATGTGGTATTTGTCCAGAGCAGCTTTTGTTTCCAGACCAATGATAGACTGATGAAGCAGAACCTGGGTCAATACAGAACCGAGAACGTATCGGTATCCGTCTTTTGAGGTGGCGGCTTCTACTGCTTCGGAGATAGCGCATCCCAGACTTCCGGAAGTTCCCGGATATTTTGCCAGAATTTCCCGTCCGACTTTTGTGGTGTCAGAAGGAGAAGGGGTAACCTTTGCTCCGTAGGTCCGCATAACTTCGCGACGGAAGGGTTTTTGTTCATAGGAGCATTTTACCATGTAAACATTGCAGTCCAGTCCCAGATATGCACAAGCCATAGAAAGAGCAGTTCCCCACTGTCCTGCGCCTGTTTCGGTAGTAACTCCTTTCAGTCCCTGATTTTTAGCATAATATGCCTGAGCGATAGCAGAATTCAGTTTATGACTTCCGGAGGTGTTATTGCCTTCGAATTTGTAGTAAATTTTTGCAGGCGTATCTAATTCTTTTTCCAGACAATAGGCCCGTACCAGTGGAGAAGGACGATACATTTTATAAAAGTCAAGGATTTCTTCGGGGATATCGAAGTAAGGAGTGGTATCATCCAGTTCCTGTTTTACAAGTTCTTCACAAAATACCTGACTGAGTTCTTCAGCAGTCATAGGCTTTAAAGTCTGAGGATTCAGAAGCGGCGCCGGTTTATTTTTCATATCTGCCCGTACATTATACCATTGCGTGGGCATTTCACTTTCTTCCAGATAGATTTTATAAGGAATTGTTTTCTTATCTGCCATATGATCATCATCCTTTCATAAAGGTATTTAAAAATTATTTTATTATAGTATCGTAACAAAGGAAAAGTCAAGTGAAATTATGGGAGAAATATGATAGAATAGAAAGAAATCAAAAAGAATGTGATGTGGAAACATAGTGATGTATTTAAATAATGGGTGGAAAAGTATTAAAAAGAGGAAACAGTATGAATTATACATATATTTTGATATGCAGTGATAATACATTTTATACGGGATGGACTAATGATATTCAAAAAAGACTGAAAGCGCATAATGAAGGAAGAGGGGCAAAATATACAAGAGCCAGAAGACCGGTGACTCTTGCATATTATGAAGCGTTTTCTACAAAAGAAGAAGCCATGAAAAGAGAATGGGAAATCAAGCAGATGAGTCGCAGAGAAAAAGAAAAACTCATCCAATAAAACCCGCTTGCGTTTAAAAGAGAATAGATTTTCGATAGATAGAAGGAGACATACCATAATATTCACAGAATCGGCGGGAAAAATGAAATTGGTCGCAAAATCCCAGGGTGTCGCTGATTTCTTTTATGGATTTGTCCTGAGCCCGCAACAGATTTGCGGCGGCAAACATGACTTGCTCTTTTATATACTGTCCCAGAGACAGTTTCATTTCTTTACGGAATTTCTTCTGTAATTGGCTGGGAGAAACAAAAAGTAATTCTGCCAGTGTCTGAGCTGTGAGCGACTGGTGAGGTCTGTCTTTGATTATCTGGATGGTTTTTCTTACAAGATCGCTGTATTCTTCAATATTTCCAAGAGAAATATTTTCTTGTAAAATTGCCTCCACAACGGTTTGGTAAAGAGTGGATTTTAGCGAAAGAGAGCTTAAAATATCACCGCGCTGCCATTCGTTGATAATAGAATTGATGACAGATTGCTTGTTGGTGAGGACAATACACTTATCATATCCGGAAAATAAATCATAGTTATTGTAATCTAATAAATTAATATGGGCATATAATTTAGACATGGAATTGTCACACCAGTAAGAAAATTCCAGATGAGATGGAATTAGATAAATGTTTCCGGAAGACAGTTTTACTGTCTGGCTGTGGTATTGAATGAAAGCCTCTCCTGATTGTACATAATAGATTCGCACAAAAGGAGATATTACATTTTTCATGTTCCATTCCTGATCGGTCCTGGCGAAAGACATTTCCAATATATTCATATTAATTTGATTCAATTCTTTATATAATAAAGGGTTTGTGAAAATTTCCATGCTAAAATCTCCATATTTTTTACTTAATCATACATTCCTGTTTTTTTGATTATATGCTAGATTTAAGAAAAGGTCAAATGAGAAAAGGAGGCAGAAATATGTTTGACAGAGAGGCGTATAATAAAAGAGTGGAATGGTATCAGGAAGCGCGTTTTGGTATGTTTATTCACTGGGGATTGTATGCGATTCCGGCAAGAGGAGAATGGGTGCGTTCTGTTGAAGAAATCCCGGAAGAAGAGTATCTTCCGTTTTTTGATGAATTTGATCCGGTAGATTATGATCCTGAAAAATGGGCAAGAGCGGCAAAAGAAGCGGGTATGAAATATGCAGTATTGACTGCAAAACATCATGATGGATTTTGCTTGTTTGACAGTGAACTGACAGATTTTAAAGCTACCAATACAAAGGCAGGACGAGATCTGATAGCAGAATATCTCGATGCTTTCCGGGCAGAAGGAATTAAAGTGGGAATCTACTATTCCATTATTGACTGGCATCATCCGGATTATCCTCATTATGGAGATCGGATTCATCCTTTGAGAAATTGCGAGGCAGAAAAGGAAGCAGAGGCAGGAAGAGATTTTGATCGCTACCTGGAATATATGCATGGTCAGGTAAAAGAATTATGTACCCGGTATGGAAAAATTGATGTAATGTGGTTTGATTTTTCCTATGATGATATGACGGGAGAAAAATGGCATGCTACAGAATTGGTGAATATGATTCGGACATACCAGCCTGATGTAATTATTGATAATCGGCTGGAAGTAAGCGGAGAAGGATTTGGATCTTTGGCTACGGATAACCCAAGCGTATACTCCGGCGATTTTGTCAGTCCGGAGCAGATTATCCCTCCTCAGGGTCTGAAGGATGAATCCGGAAGAAATCTTGTGTGGGAAGCATGTATTACAATGAATGATAACTGGGGATATTGCGCAAAAGACAAAAATTTCAAACCGGCGTCCATGATCATCAAGAAATTGGTGGAATGTGTCAGCAAAAATGGAAATATGCTTTTGAATGTAGGGCCTGATGCCAAAGGAAATATTCCGGAAGAGTCCTTGAAGATATTGGAAGAAATCGGAAAATGGATGAAGAAAAATGGCAACTCCATATATGGATGTAAAGGAAGCGCTTTGTCAAAACCGGAAAATGGACGGATTACACAAAAAGGAAATAAAGTATATTATCACATCATGGAAAACTCTATTGGCGGAGTTCCTTTATATGGAATCAACAGAAAACAGGTAGAGAAAATTCGGCTGCTGTCAGATGGAAGTGAATTGCAGATTGTTGATTTTTGGACAGTTAATAATTATCCGGATGTGGTATTTGTGAATGTTTCTTCCACACCGTATCTTCCGGATGAAACGGATACCGTAGTAGAGATTACGCTGAAAGAAGAATAGGTGCTGAAGAGGTGTAGTAAAAAGATATTAGAAATAGACCAAAAAGTAATAGAAGGGTTTATATTTTCCAATTGATGGAAAATATGAATCCTTTTTTGTTATACAGACAGATTTATGAAATAGAATTATTTTTAATATATGGATTAAC
>DETV01000009.1:0-10290 GCA_002361775.1 Eubacterium sp. UBA3279 | reverse complement strand
TATTTTTAATATATGGATTAACCAAATAAAGCCTCTTTTATTAAAGAAATTAGCTTGATAAAATTGTTCCAGAAAAAGCAGTATACAATAAGAGAGGGTGTGGGTGATTTTAAGAGAAAATTATTTTCATGAAAATGAAAAGAGCAAAAAGTTGTTACTCTATTGTTAGAAATAAAAAAGAAAGGTGATATATTGTATGCAATATGTTTAAAAGTTTCTCAAAACAGTCAGATCACAATACAATCTTTAGGTGAAATAAAGGGGAAAATAGAATCGGTTTCTGTGTTAGGTAATGATTTTCCTGTATCATGGTGTTGGGATGGTGACAGATTGTTAATTGATTATAGTGTACCTGAATTACCCGTTCCTATTCATCTATTTAAAATTATAGTAAACAAATATTAGGCGTATATAAAATAAACAAAACTTTTGTACTTTACTGACAATGGTATCTCAGGTTTTTGTTTTGATTCTCGTAGATTTATGGTGATGATGATTTTATCTATTTTTGCAATATAATGAAAACGTGATATTAGCTGGAAAATTCGTTTCGTGTTTAAATCAAAAGAAAAGTATTAGGGAAGCATCATCAATCTCAGGAACTGTAAGCGCTTTAAGGATAAGAAAAGATGCTATGTTTCGGAGTGAAGAGGGATAATCTTTGAGAATATTATTGACTAGCAGACCTTTAATCTGGTAAAGAAAATTGAGATTATGAAAAAAGTTTGTAAATCAGATATCGTATAATAAGGATAGGCGAAAAGCTTGAGTAAGATCAGCTTTTCGCTTTTGCTATATAATAGTTATAAATTAGATGTTAAGAGTGGGCATAGGAAAACATATGAGTTGTATATGCCCAAAAATCAAAGAAAAAACGTGAAATTTTTTTCATTTTGGGCATATAGCAGGTGTGGGTGTGAATTTCATCCCGTAAAAAAAGGATTTTATGGATATAGAGAAGATTGGTTGGCTGTATATGCCCAATATATGGTGTTTGTGACTGTTTCTTTTGATGAATTTGGGTATATAGGATTCGCTGTCTTCTTATATACCCAAACGTAAAAACCTGCTAGATTAAAGTGATATATTCGTGTATTATTAAGTAATAACAGAAGAAAAATTTTAAGAGGGGGAATAGATATGACTTATAAAATTGCCGTTTGTGATGACTCCTCAGAGGATATCAATTATGTGACAAATCTGACCAGACAATGGGCTCAAAAGCATCATCATACAGTGCAGATATCAGAGTTTACGTCAGGAGAAAATTTTCTGTTTTTCTATGAGGAGGAAAAAGATTTTGATATTCTTCTGCTGGATATCGAGATGGGAGAGATGGATGGGGTAACCATGGCGAAGAAAATTCGCAGAGATAATGATTCTGTACAGATCGTGTTTATTACAGGATATTCGGATTATATTGAAGAGGGGTATGATGTGGCGGCGCTTCATTATCTTATGAAACCGGTGAAAGAGGAAAAGTTTTTTCAGGTATTGGACAGAGCAGTGGAAAAATTACAGAAGAATGAGCAGGTATTGATACTGGAAACAGGGAGAGGCGTGGTTCGTGTTCCTGTCTATCAGATTCGTTATGTAGAAGTGAGAGGGAATTATGTGACAATCCACGGTAAAGAAGAATTTACAGTGAAAATGTCGCTGGGAGAAGTGGAAAAACTGCTGGATGAAAGATTTTATCGGGCAGGAAGATCGGTGATCGTGAATCTCACCTGTATCAGTCGTGTGACTAAGAAAGATATAATTCTGGATGATGGTTCAGATATTCCTCTTCCCAGGGGGGCTTATGAAAGGGTAAATAAGGCGATTATCTGTATGGAATGAAAAGGAGTGGGTAGATATGTTGTGGTTTATTTTGGGAGTTTTTCTGATTTTGACAATTACCTTACTGGCAGGAAAGGGAAGTTTTTTGATAGCGGGATATAATACAGCTTCCCCAAAGGAAAAAGCTCGTTATGATGAGAAAAAATTATGCCGGGTCACGGGGAGTTGTATGGGAGTGATCACTCTTTGTCTGGGAATCCAGGCAATAGGGGGAGAAAGACTTTCCTCAATAACAGGCAGGATGATTCCGGTTATTATTTTAATCGATATAGTGGTATGTATTATTCTGGCAAATACCATTTGTGTAAAAAGGGACGTATCAGAAAATAGTGTAAAAACAGAAAAAAATCAAAAAAAGACGTTGTGGATGTCGGTAGGATTTACCGTTGCTGTCTGTGGAATTGCGGCTGTCCTGTTGTTTACCGGAGATATTAAGGTGAGTTTTACGGATACAACTATGGAAATTGAGGGTTCTTACTGGTCGGATACAACTGTGGTTTTGGAACAGATTCAGAAGATTTCCTATATAGAACAAAAGATAGAAGGAAGCAGGACGAATGGCTTGGGAAGTTTTCGTTTACAGGAGGGAGCATTTCACAATGAAAAATTTGGAAGCTATACCAGATATACCTATGTGGGATGTGAAGAATATATTGTGATGGAAACTACGGGAGGAATTCTGGTGGTGAATCAGGAAACAGAAGAAGCAACAAAGAAGTTATATGATGAAATCACTCAGATGAGGTAAACGTATGAAATTTCTTTCTAAAAATATGGATAAACAAATCAGTGAATATCAACAGGAGTTAATAGAGACACATTATCGGGAAGTGGATAATATGTATCGGAAAATGCGGGGATGGCGGCATGATTACCGTAATCATATTCAGACCATGAAAGCATATGCGGCAGCACAGGACTGGAAAGCAATCTGTAATTATCTGGATCTTCTGGATGAAGATCTGACTACAGTGGATACGGTAGTGAAAACAGGAAATCCGATGACAGATGCGATTTTAAATTCCAAGATTTCACTGGCACATTCCAAAAATATTACAGTTCATGCAGATGCAGATATCCCTGTAAAATTGAAAACTTCTGAGATAGATCTTTGCTGTATTATAGGAAATTTATTTGATAATGCTATCGAGGCCAGTGAGAAGCTGCCGGAAGAAGAAAGGATGATTCGTGTTTATATGGACATGAAAAATACCCAACTATATATTTCTTTTACTAATTTTACAGCGGGAAAGAAACTGGAACGAGTGGGAGGTGTTTTTCGTACTACAAAAGGGAAAGGGCATGGATTTGGATTGGCGAGGATAGATGCCATTGTAGAACGGCTGGGTGGATATATTAGCCGGAATAGTGAAGATGGCGCATTTACTACAGAGATATTACTGCCTCAGAAATAATAAATGCAAAATAATAAATAGCAAAAGCAATATAAAAATTGATATTAAAATCTGTATATGATAGAATTTTGAAGAAAGAACAATCGTGTTGCAGGGTGGCGTGGCCTTCATTTTATAATACATAGAATGGGGGTGGTGCTGATGAAACATTTTGATTTTAAAGATTTAATGTCTTTTGGAATGTTTATTTTGTCACTGCTGACATTCATTTATATGATTTGTCGATGATGAGATAGAGCATAGAAAACCACCCTTAAAAACTTTGACGAGTGTAGGGTGGCATTCTATGTTCACAATATAACTGGTCAACCCCTTGTGGGCGGTTGTTCTTTTTACATTTTTACTATAGCATGGTTGTTCGGAAAGTTCAATAGAGAGCTATATAAAAAAAGATAAATGTAAAGTAACAAAATGCAAAAACCACCCTGATATTTTGATGGTTTGGGTATCTTTGCTTCTTATTATTTGTTCAATTCATCCCCTCGAATCTGCAATTCGTCCCCGGAATTTCCGCGGACGTTTTTTTGTGTTATGATACATTTTGAAAACAGGGAAGCTATTTTGGAGGTGGAAAAGAAAATGAAAGGAAAAATAAAACAGGGCTATAGTGTTTTCCGGAATGTGGGATGGATGATACAGAATGCATGGAGAAAACAAAAAAGTGTACTTTGGCTGTGTTTGATTCTGGCATTGTTGGGTGTGATTTTGAATTTGGTGCAGTTATTTATTGCGCCGGAAATTTTGGGAAAGGTGGAACAGGGGGCGTCTATAGGAAGTTTGCTTACCACAGTTGGAATATTTTCAGGAATATTATTTCTGATTATGGGATTGAAACGGTATGTGAGACAGAATACGATTCTTGGACGGATATCTGTAAGGATGAGCATTATTTTTCAATTATTTTATAAAAGTAATATCACATCCTATGAAAACCACATCAATGCAGGTGTTACACGGATGTTGAAGAAGGCAGAGGAAGCGATTAGGGGAAATCAGAGTTCTACAGAACAGATTTGGACAACATTGACCAATCTTTTGGAAAATGGGATGAATTTTCTTATTTATCTCTTTCTTCTTTCCAATCTGGAATGGTGGATTGTTGCGTTGGTGATCGGTACAGGAACAGTCAGTTTTCTGGTAAACAGAAAAGTGAATCAGTGGAAACATGAAAATCGAAAAGAAGAAGAAAAGTATATTGCACATCTGGATTATGTGGGAAGAACGTCAGAATCTGTGACTATGGCCAAGGATATTCGTATTTTCGGATTACAGAGATGGATGCAGGATATTTATACCAGTACACTTAACTTATATAGCGCTTTTCGAAAACGGCAGGGTAAGGTACAGATTTTATGGGGTATGGTGGATGTATTGATGAGTGTGGCCAGAAACGGGATTGCGTATTGGTATCTGATCACTCTGACATTGCAGGAGGGAATGAGTACAGCTCAGTTTCTGTTATACTTTACGGCGGTCAGTTCTTTTGCAGCCTGGATTTTGGGGATTTTAGAGGAAGTGACAAACTTGCATAAGGAAAGTCTGGATATTACCAGTGTTCGAGAATATCTGGAATTATCAGAACCTTTCCGTTTTGAAGGAGGGGAGAAAATTCCGGAAGCAAAAGCTTATGAATTAAAAGCAGAAAATGTGTCATTTCGCTATCCGGAGCAAGAGACGTATATTTTCCGAAATCTGAATCTTACTGTTCATCCGGGAGAAAAACTGGCGATTGTGGGAGTGAACGGAGCAGGAAAAACCACATTAATCAAACTTCTCAGTGGTCTTTTGAATCCGACAGAAGGCAGGATACTGTTGAATGGACAGGATATACGAGAGTTTAACAGGAGAGAGTATTATGGTTTGTTCAGCGCTGTTTTTCAGGAATTTTCTGTTCCGGAGATTACCGTGGAGCAGACGGTGGCACAGGATTGTGCAGCTCCAGACAGAAAACGGGTAAAGGAATGTCTGGAAAAAGCCGGGATAATGGAAAAAATTTCCACGCTTCCTCTTGGGTTGGAAACGCATATTGGAAGACAGGTGTATAAGGATGGAGTTTTGTTGTCAGGTGGGCAAATGCAGAGGTTGATGTTGGCCCGGGCTCTTTATAAAGATGGAAAAATTTTGATGTTGGATGAACCAACGGCAGCGTTGGATCCCATTGCGGAAAATGATATTTATCAAAAATACAGTGAGATGACTAAGGGGAAAACATCCCTGTTTATTTCTCATCGCCTGGCCTCCACCCGTTTCTGTGACCGTATTATCTATATGGAACAGGGGGAGATTCAAGAAGAGGGAAATCATGAAGAATTACTGGCTCTGGATGGAAAATATGCAAAACTTTTTGAAGTACAGAGCCGCTATTATCGGGAAGGAGAAGAATATGGAGCAGGAGCATAAATCATGGAAAGAGGTTTTAAAAGTTCATTATCGAGCCTATAGAGATATCCGGAAAGTTTGTCCGGGATTGTTTCCCGTTGTTTTTTTAAAAGAGATTCTGGAAGCAGTCAGTCCGTATGTTACCATTTTCTTTTCGGCGCGGATTCTGGAGGAATTAGCAGGCTATCGAAGAGCAGAACAGTTATGGAAATGGGTATTTTGGACAGTGATTTCGGAAGGAATACTTGTATTGCTCAATTTAGTTTTTCGCCAGTGGTATGAAAGGAAACAGCAGGATTTTCATTTCAGAAAAGAAAAATTATTTACAGATAAGTGGTTTTCCATGGACTTTGCGGATATGGACAAACAGGAAACACATGATCTGCGATCTCAGATAAAAATGAATGAACAGTATTGGAATTGGGGATTTCAGAGCGTACCGGAGCGGTTGGGAGAAATTGTCCGGGCTTTGGTTTCCATAATCAGCGCCTTTGGTCTTACAATTACGTTATTTATTCTGCCGGTAACAAAGAATGGAAAAGGATGGAGAGTATTTAATAATCCTTTGTTGATTCTGGTAGTACTGGGGGTAATGATGTTGCTGTATTTTGTGGTGAAAAATCTTCAGGAGATAATTAATAACTGTTGGGAAAATGTAAATGATGATTTGAACATGAGTAATGTTTTGGCAGAAAGTATGACCGGAATTGGACAAAAGGGTGACCAGGCGGTGGATGTGCGAATGTATAATCAACAGGATATTGTGGATTTATGTCTGAAGCAGGATGATTTTTGTGCACCAACCGGGAAAATGGCAGCTATTTATCATGGAAAAGGAGGTATCTGTGCCGGATTGGCAGAGAGTATGTCGGCAGTTTTTACCGGATTCATTTATGGATTTACCTGTTTAAAAGCATTGGGAGGGGCTTTTGGCGTGGGTATGGTGACCCAGTATGTGGCGGCGGCAACTAAGATGACTGTGAATGTATCAGAATTGATCCGGGTATATATAGAATTGAAAACTAATGCAGATTTTCTGGAAGAGACATATAAATTTCTTGATATCCCCAATCAGATGTACCAGGGAAGCCTCACTACAGAAAAACGATCAGACAGGAAGTATCAGGTGGAATTTAAAGATGTATCCTTTCGCTATCCGGGAACTGAGAACTGGTCTTTGCGCCATGTGAATATGAAATTTAAAGTGGGGAAACGCCTTGCTATTGTAGGAGAAAATGGAAGTGGAAAAACTACTTTTATCAAACTTTTGTGCAGGTTATACGATCCCCAGGAAGGTCAGATTCTGTTAAATGGCATCGATATCCGAAAATACAATTATCGGGATTATATGAATATTTTCTCCGTGGTATTTCAGGATTTCCAATTGATTTCCCAACCGTTGGGAGCAAATGTGGCAGGAAATCAGACCTATGATCAGCAGAAAGCAAAGAGCGCATTGGAAGATGCAGGCTTTGGCGAACGGTTGAAGACAATGAAAAATGGATTGGAGACGATTTTATATAAAGATTTTGCAGAGAATGGAGTAATGGTTTCCGGAGGAGAAGCACAGAAAATTGCTATTGCCCGGGCGTTGTATAAAGATGCGCCATTCATTATCCTTGATGAACCGACAGCGGCTTTGGACCCCATTGCAGAGGCGGAAATATACAGTAAATTTAACGATATTGCCGGAGATAAGACAGCGGTGTATATCAGTCATCGTCTGTCTTCCTGTAAATTCTGTGATGAGATTGCGGTTTTTCAGGAAGGACAGGTGGTTCAGCAGGGAACTCATGAAGAATTATTGGAAGAAGAAAATGGAAAATACAGAGAACTGTGGAATGCACAGGCACAGTATTACACGGCGTGACAGAGGGAAAGGGATGGTGTATAATAAATAAAAAATCTCAGTTTTCTGCTTGATGGGGCGGTTAAAGCTGAGAAAGGGGAAAATATGACAGGAAGAGAGAGATTATTAGTGGCATTGGACAGAAAATGCCCGGACAGATTACCGGTGACAACACATCATATAATGGAGTATTTTTTGAATACATATATGAACGGATGTGATAATCAAACATTCTTTGAAAAAAATGGGTCTGGATCCTATTTTCTGGGTAGATGACTATCAGTATACCCAGGAACAAAAAGAAAACTGGCGGATTGAACAGGAGGTTCTTGGCAATTCTAAATATCATACGGTACGTTATTATATTCATACACCTGTAAAAACGTTGACTGTGGTGTTACAGTCAAATGAATACACCACATGGGTATCGGAGCATTTATTAAAGGATAAAAAAGATATCGAAATTTTGGAGAGATATATGCCCAGTCCAAAAGCCGGTAAAGAAACTGTGAATCGGGCGGCAGATGAGCATCTGGATTGTTTGATCCGCGGATCCGTTCCAAGTTTTGATTTGTTTGGACAGCCAGGATGCTGGCAGGATCTTTCCTGTATTTATGGCATTCAGGATTTGATTATGGAAACATACGATGATCCGGAATGGGTGACAGAAGCATTGAAAATTTTGCAGAGACGAAAATTGGATTACATAGCTACACTGGATGAATGTAAGTATGATATTTTGGAACTGGGTGGAGGTGTCGCAATTAGACATTTTAAATGTTGTTGCGACACCTCCAATTTATTTTATGCCAGCATAAACATGGTTACAAAATGGCAGGCGCTTCCACCCATCACAAACAGATGAAAAATTTCGTGAGATCCAAAGTTCTTATGTCTGGCATCAAACAAAGGAACTTTCAGCGCATAAATAATTCCACCTACGGTATAGATGATACCTCCAGCCAGCAGCCAACCAAATGCAGGGCGTGATAATGCGTGGAAAATCTGAGAAAATGCCAGAACACATAGCCATCCCATACCAATATAGATGACGGAAGAAAACCACTTGGGACAGGTGATCCAGAAAGCTTTAATTAGGATACCTAAAATTGCCACTGCCCAGACCAATACACATAAAAGAATACCGGTGCGGCCTTTCAGAGCCAGAAGGCAGATAGGAGTATAACTTCCTGCAATAAGAATAAAAATCATCATATGATCAATTTTACGGAGTCTGCGGTTAACATTTTCGTTGATATCCAGTGAATGGTAGATGGTACTTGCCATATATAGAAGGATCATACTTAATACAAATACAGACAGTGCAATAAAATGCAGATTATCCGGTTCTCTGGCTGCTTTAAGTAACATAGGGGCAGCTCCCAGAATTACTAAAATCATAGCGATAAAGTGAGTGATCGCACTTCCTGGGTCTTTCAGTTTCATTTTCATAAATAACATCTCCTATCCTTTATATTAACGTGACTGTCAAAAAAGCTCTTTTTAGAAATGCGACAGTCTTGTTTTGAACACAGGAAAATAAAACAGATTACAACAAGTAGTAATGAAAACTATGTGTTAGTATTATAATAACCATTATATGAGAAAAATACAAGAGGATTGAAGAAATTTAATAAAATTTAATAAAGTGTTTTCAGGTACACAAAAAGCTGTTGCCTCATGATTTTTATCATGGAGGCAGCAGCCTTGTATTTTTACGTCAATATTTTTAATTTGATTAATGAAGTTTAATATTTGCAAACAGAGAACCCAGTGTTGTAGTGGCTTCTTCTGTTTCCGGCATTTCGTAAGTTTCTTCAACGATTTCTTCTGCGGCAACATCCTGAAGCGCTTTCATACTCAGGCTGAGTTTGCCGTCTTTTACGGCAATGACTTTTACTTTTACCTTATCGCCTACAGCCAATACAGCGGAAGGATGTTTGATTCGTTTTTCACTAATCTGAGAAATATGAAGCAGGCCGGATAACCCGTTTCCAAGATTTACAAAAGCGCCATAAGGCTGGAGACTTTCTACAGTTCCTTCTGTTACCAGTCCCACTTCCACATTGGAAACTTTAGCTTTTCTTTCTTCATCGGCCTTTTCACGGAGAAGCTCTCTTGCGGAGAGAATCAGACGCTGATCTTCTTCCACCACATCAAATACCTGGACCTGGATTTCTTTGTTCAGGTATTCATTCAGATCTTCCACATAATTCAGGGAAAGTTTGGATGCGGGAATAAATCCCCGGATCCCTTCTACATAAGCGATAACTCCGGCATTTACGATCCCTTTTACGGTTACGGTAAGAATAGTTTTGTCTTCTTTTAACTGGCGGAGTTTATCCCAGGCCAGAATATCATTTGCTTCCACTTTAGACAGGAGAATACAGCCTCTCCGATTGTCACGACCAATGACGGTGGCAGAAACTTCATCTCCAATATGAACCTCTTCTTTTACCATAAAACCGGGTTCTCTGCTATAGTCAGATACCTTGATGATACCTTCTGTATAATATTTCAGATCAAGAGTGATTTCTTCTTCATCGACAGCGATAACTGTACCGGTGATAATATCTCCTTCTTCAATCTTTTTAAAAGATGCTTCTAATTCTTTTTCATAATCGGCCATGGAAGGGATTTCTTCCTGAACGGGTGTAACTTTTGTTTCTTCTGACATGATTGATCATCCTTTCTGAAAATAATTCGTAATTTCTATTTATTATACCACGTTGTTTTGCGTTTTTGTCAGTAATTTGCGATACATTTTTTCGGATACGGGAACAGATAACCCCTCTTTTTGAGCTTCCC
>DETV01000069.1 GCA_002361775.1 Eubacterium sp. UBA3279 | reverse complement strand
AACCGGAACCGGCCGTGTGGACGGCCAGGATGTGAACGGATGGTTTATCGGTTATATCGAAACTGCGGATAATACATACTTTTTTGCTACTAACATTGGTGCAGACAACGATGCTACCGGAGGCAACGCAACTGAAATAACCATGTCTATCTTATCAGACATGAATATTTGGAAATAAAGAAATCGGGTAACAGTCAACTACGCAAACTGACTCTTACCCGATTTCATTTATTTTTCGCCTGTTACTTCATAATACTTTTCATTTCCGGTTGCTGACCATGATGTTTTACCGCTACTAACCACATCTTTTGTAGATACATTATAAGCAAATATATCAAGAATCTCTGCCTCTGAGATATGCCATGAGCCATCTACGTTTTTCTTACTTCTGTACAAAACATATAATTCACATTTTTCATTTTCCGAAAGTCTGTCATATGCAAGAATTTCTATTATTTCCTCATTCTCATTTAAGATAACTCTGGAATTTCCACTCGCACTATATGATATCATAAAATCACATCCTTCGTCCGCGAAGTATTGTTGGTATATAGTACGATATCCATCATATATTTCATCCGTTTCAATTAATGTCACATAATCACATATCGCAGAAATAGAAATATCATCCTCTTTCATATTTTTCATTATTTCATCCATTAAATTGTGTTGAATGACAAAATCATTATCTTCTGAACAAAATATTCTAACAGACTTTCGTGTTATCATTCCCTGCGGTCCTGCTCCAGTTACATAGTTTATAATGGCAATCACATCCTTTTCACCATCGCCATCGATGTCTTGAAATCCAATCACCTCAACGCTGTCAAATGTTCCTATACCATCATTCTCTGTGCTATTATTTTCATAAAACGCCGGAAAATGATATATAATTCGATTATCTTTTGTCAGCACAAATGAAACATCTTCCTTATAGACATCATCAGAAGGCAGATAAGAGACAAATCGTACCTTTCCCCAATGATCTAATTCTACCTCAAAGGATTGTTCCTGTATTACTCTGCCCTCATCCACTTCTTCCCCTGTCACATAGTCTTCGTCTTCCTCGGTAATCTGTTGCATGTCCACTAAACCATCAAAATACAGATTAACTCGTTCATCCAACTGTTCCTCGCCTGACAGAATTACCTCTACATAGTCCTCATACCATGTAACTTTCCAACAATTACTTGTGATACTTCCACCGTCATTGTGCAATTCAAAATCTGTTTGAGATATCTTATCTTTGCCTTCCATAAGGATTAATTGTCCACTTGCTGAACCAAAAGGCCAGTCTGGTTCTCCGACTGCCTGAAGTGTTAATTCGTATTTCTTATTTGGCGAAACAGATGTATCGCAAGTTGTCTTCTTGTAATTTACCGCATACGAGATGCAGCACCAAAATACTACAATCACTGCAAGAAGCGAACCCATAATACATAGCATAATTTTCAAAAATTTCTTCATTGTTATAGCACTCCTTTTTAATGTCAACAAATATCCAGTTCTTCCATCATGGAGTTTCCGCTTCTACATCCCGTTACTTTTTAACACATCTTCTATTGCATCAAATGCTTTTTTCGCAAAGTTTATCTTTGTATCACAAATTAATTCATCGTTGTCGCATATTTTTATCTCTGCAATAATACGGTCATTATCTGCTGTCTGTTCCGTATTTCCGCCTATGGTCATCCAAATGATCTCGACATTTTCTGGTGTTATTTCTCCCTCAGTCTCTACTATAAATTGCACTCCATCGAAAAAAGCCGCTTCTGATTCTGCATTTATGACCAGTTGATTTTCCTGTTGATATATCTCGACAGAATTATATCCCTCCTTTGAACTGGTAAGCAGTTCTCCATTATTTACTGGAACTTGAACTATTCCCTCAGAATCTCCTGTATTATTTCTAAATAAAAACACTGCACAGCATAACAATGCAATTGCAACAACTCCAATAATTATGCTTTTTCTTTTCATTGACTTCTCCTTTCTTTTTCTTACATCTGTAAGATTACCATAGAACCCGAATATTATCAAATCATTTTTTCACCCGTAACTACTCTTTACGAATACGATATTGATAATTTGGTATGTCTTGTATTCCGTCATTAAGGATTTCATTCCCCAAATACTGAAAACTGCCATCTTCTGCAAACCGCACTGTAAGTTCATGGGTTATGACTGCATCATCACAAACAACCATATCGCATACCGCCTCTACCGTCAATGTCACAGTTCCATCATCATTTTCTTTAATATTGACAACCTCCGGCAGAGAAGTCCCAAAGAAGGTAGGAGCATAATTGAAACACCCAAGTCTCTCCCAAAGATAGGTTTGGTTTTCCTCATCAAACGCTGCGTACTCCCGTATCTGCTCTGCTGTTATCGGAAGATACTCCATAATCAGACTTTCAAATTCTTCCTTTGGAATTCCATCTGGATAATCCTCTGAATTGAACTTATCTCCATATTTCATTGCATACAGATATTCATACATCCCATTGAAATCTAATTCTTCCATATGGTCTGCATCCCAATTCGAACATAAAATGTTATTGCCCTGATAACCAAGACCTCTCACGCATCTTTCTGACATTTCACGCTGTTCTTCTGTCATTGGCTTTACTCTGATCAAACAGCTTCCATCCACAATTTCTGTTACTTCCGGTGGCTCTGGTACACACAACTCATAGCAGAACCAGCCTTTCTCTGTATATTCCCACTCTTTGATTCTAGTGTGAGATATATAAGACATTCTCGACTTGCCATTCTCATTCCATACACTTCCTGCGCTTACAACATACATGTCTGTGCCATCATAAATAAATTTCATTCTACCTATGCCACCATCATCATGTATCTCGTAAATTACTATAGAACCGCTTTCCCCAGATGCGCAATCCTCAAGAAAAGAATCCACGCTTTCATAATTTTCCATATTTGAATAGGTTACCAATGTAACAACCGGATATCCCGTTTCCATTAACTTTTTCTGCAGTTCAAGAATGGTCTCATCAGTTAAAACAACATTGGATGCAGTTCCTTTATCTGCCTCTTTGTAAATCTCATAAATATGTTCCATCATCGCTCTGCAGTCATTCTCAGCTTCCTTTTCTTCCTGTTCGTCCACCGGAAGTCCATAGCCCTTTTCCCACTGTTCTGCTGCCTCTTCCTCTGCACTTTTTGTTTCCTCTGTGGAAGATACTTCTTTCGTATCTTCCACAAGAGATTCACTCACAATGCCATCTTCTTTTCCACAGGCACACACAAAACATCCAATCAAAAATGCCATAATCAGCAGAATGCTTTTTCTCTTTAATGCCATAATATCATCCTTTCTTTCTTGCTATTGGCGGCAGTTCCAATTCTATTTGTTCTATAGAATTGGAAAGGTACCTGAAAGTTCCGTCTTCAAATGGCTGAACCACAACCGTATTCCGAAAAGCGAGATCGGAATTATAATCCGGCCATACTCCATCCACAATGAGCGTAATCGTTCCATCCGCATTTTCTGTATAGTCAACTACTTCTCCAAACGGCGGGTATGAGCTGGCATAAATCATATCATATTCATAGCTGTTGCTTCTCTCATCATATTCACAATGCTCTCTCAACTGTCCTACAGATACCGGAAAATAGGTAGTCATTATCCTCTCGTATTCCTCTGACGGAATTTTCCAACCTTCCGTTTTCA
>DETV01000105.1:95774-97631 GCA_002361775.1 Eubacterium sp. UBA3279 | reverse complement strand
CACCATCCGTAAATTCCATATCTCCATACGTTCCACTGATCGTCTGATCGCTCAGTGTTACCGTGAAATGGAATGCCTTTTCCTTATCTCCCGCGTTTCCTGCCACCGTTTTTGATACAGTCAAACTGCCAGTTGCCTTTACCTGTTCTAGTTTGTTCTTCAGCGTTACTATGACCTTGTTACCCTCGACACTCGTCGTTACTCCATCAAGCTTATAACCGTCAACGTTCAGCTCTTTCAAGGTCCCCTCGTAATACCCGAGTGAGGTATCACCATGAATTGGTGGAACGGTATAAGTCCAGTTCTCACTTGCTTTCAGCGTAATAGATACATCATGCATTACAGGGGTCCAATAGTAGTTTGTATTTGCCAAGTCAACTGTGAAAGTAATTTCATTTGGACGCTTGCTTGTATCACCGTCATCCTCCCATACTTTCTGGAATGTCAGGACACACCCCTTCCCCCCCACATAAGTGTCATACGCACCGGCGGCTTCTGCAATTACGTTGTGCCCAAACAAAACCATACCCGTCAGGCAAAGCATCAGGAATACGATGCAATAAGAAATATGTTTTTTTGCTGTTTCCATAAATATTCTATCCTTTCTGATGTTTTTTCATAGAAAAATCACTTCTAAAAATCATCTAAATTTTTGTTGACTGCATCGGCGATCTCGGACATTCTGCTTTCCAGCCAGGGACCGGGGCACTCTGTGTCGTTCCGGAACATGCTGTGAATGGTCAAATTACCGCCGGCGTCGCCTGTATAAACCAACTCCTCTATGCCATTGCGCCTGCATATATCTGTACACAATTCAATGAGCGTTTCATAAGCTTCATCGCTGACCCGCCAGTCGCCCCCTATAGCTTCATTGGCAACCTCAATGGTCACTGCCATATTGTCATTTTCAGCGCTGGAACTGGCCCATGACCGATTTTCTTCCTCCACATAGAGAGCCACATTGCCGTGGCTGTCGATCCCATAATTGGAAGAAGCGTTCCGATCCCTTTTACCGAAAGAGTCTCCCAATTCTTCCAAGGTAAGATTCGCCGCCATGTGGTGAATGGTAATCTTTTTGATTTCCGTTTCTCTGGGGAAGCTCGCATTGGGAGAAAGGTGCACATAGGCAGTAAGAGGGCTATTTCTTGCGATAACTTCCTCCATTTCAGTTTCGGTCAGCTGTTTGCCCACATAGAGCGGAAGCCTTCTCCACGTCTGATAGCCTCCCGTCAGAGTGACAGCGGATAAGACAAAAAAAAGCACGAGAAGTACGGCTGCGATGTTGGGAGGAGAATTTCCTTTTGTGTGGTTCTTTTGCGTATTCAAGAATATGCTCACCTCCTCATTGCAGACATTGCAGTGTGTTCCATGCAAACAATACGGAAAACACGCTGAAAATGCACTTCACAACGGCTCCGCCAAGCAGGCGGGTCTTCCCTTCATCCTGTGCCGAGATCATAATCATAAACGGTACAGTTGCGATGTAAAAGAAGCTGGTGTCCATCAGGTTGTGGGCAAGAACGGCGAAAAACGCACCCCGCTGTGCCTTATCTTCTTTCTTGCAAAGATGACGGACCATAGCGACGATCAGCATCGCTAAAGCCGGCAGCCCCAATTCCACTCCCACATGGACAAAAACATTGTGAATGTGCCAGGTATTAAAGTATGGGTCTGTATCCAGCATGTTCAGCCAGCGCCACTGATAAGGACCCACGCCCAAAAAGGGACTTTCACAAATATATCCCAAACCATTTTTTATCATGGCCAGGCGTTCTAAGAAAGTCGCAGCGGCGTTTGGTCTTAGAAAAACCAATATGCCCGCCCCGCAGACCCCTGCCAGACAAATCAATCCTCTGA
>DETV01000105.1:0-95456 GCA_002361775.1 Eubacterium sp. UBA3279 | reverse complement strand
TAATCAAAATATAACCGCAAATAATAAGGCAGAGCCATGGCCAATCCGTGTAATCTCCGGCTACATAAAGGAGAATGCCGCAGCCTCCGGCAAAAATAATCTCCGACCCTCTGCAAATCAAAGCCGAAACCCGTTCTTTTCCATGAATATGCATTGCAATGACCCCAACGCCCAGCGCCCCAAACGCTCCTATGGACAGCGTCAGCGCCAGCGCCGCCAGTGTAATAAATTCCACCCCATGAAAAAGTCTTTTTAGAAGGGGATTTTTTCCTTCCAGTTCGAAAAGACAGCTTTGCATCGCAAACCAGCCAAGAGCCAGCATCATGCCCATGGCGTTTGGATTTCCCATGAAGCCAGAAAGCCTTGAGGCGGTTCCGGAAAATGCCGCCAGTGTAAACTGACCGAGCCCTATGGCGGCCATCACGCCAACCCATATTGCACACAGTCTTTTCAGAAACATCCGCTCCCTGCCGTCAAGATATGCCGCCAGCAGATAGACTATCGGAAAGACCGACTGGGTAGAAGCCAATCCTTCCAGTGTGTTTCCGAAAACTCTGTATCCGGAGAGAAAACTGATTATATTATAGAAGATCAACGGCAGAAGAACCCACAGATCCACTTTTACAGAGGTCTGTAAAAACCCCACGATACACAGGAGCAGTCCCACAAGCGATACGATGATAAAGCTTCCCGCACCAACAAAAGTGAATATGAAGAACGCAAGAAACAACATCATAACAATGTGAAAATTCTTGAAATCGCCTTGCGGCGCTTTTATACCTTTATGGAAATACTTATTTTTCTTCATTGTTCTATTGTTTTATCCCCCTTCTGATTGTACGCAGTGAGAAAGTGTCTAACAGCGATATTCTACATTGGGACTATAATCAAAAGCTGTACCTTTTGACAGCCTTCCGAATCATTTAATTATACAGCTAAACAGCCTGAAATTCAAGAGCATTTGAGGCTTGAGTTTCCGCAGTTCTATCCACAAAACCACTGACTGACCATGCTGATTATACACAACTTTCAAAAAATGCCCAAAATATAAGGAATCTCATTCCTTTTTGATGTAAAATAAAGTCACCACAACAATAATTCACTAAACAAAAAAGAAAGGATTCCTCATGGCTAATTTTACATCAAATATTTATCAAATGAAACGGGAAATTTTATCTTTTTCCAATAAAATTTCCAGAAACCTCTCCAAACCGGAAAGAAAGTTTATGGCGGACATGAATTACGGTATTCTTGCTTCCGGCAGCTGTCTGCTTACTGACATCGTTGACCAGTTACATGAGTCTTCCAGAAAAATCAATATCGTTGACCGCCTTTCGAGACATCTGGCAAGGGGAATACACAAAGATGCTTTAAAAGCTTATTTATCACTGGTCAAAAAGTGGTGTCCCGACCATCCCGTTGTCCATATCGATGACAGTGATGTTGTGAAACCTGATGGCTACAAATTTGAATCCCTCGGATATGTGCGTGATGGTTCTGAAAGCACCACAACTAAGAACGTTTATAAAAAAGGATACCATGTGACTGAAGCCACTGTCCTCACCAATAGTAATCATCCAGTCAGTATTTTCTCCGAAATCCATTCCTCTAAAGAGAAAGATTTTACTTCTATCAACACAGTAACTTTCTCCGCCATGGAACGCGTATCCGCTTTGTTTGGAAAAGCAACTTTTGTTATGGACCGCGGCTATGATGATAACAAGATGTTTCTGAAACTGGATTCCATGGACCAGGATTATGTGATTCGCCTGACTGCAAAACGCAAGCTGCTGTTCCATAATAAATGGGTATATGCCACTGAATTGCGCAACCGCAGGAAAGGTAAAGTGAAGCTGCCTCTGTTTTATAAAGGCAAACTGCATCATGCATATCTTTCTCATGTAAAAGTACAGATCACTGCTTCCAGAAAAGATATTTATCTCGTCCTTGTCTATGGCATTACGGAACATCCCATGATGCTCGCAACAAACAAGGCAATCCGATCGAAAGACGATGTGATAAAGGTTGCAAAACTTTATTTTTCCAGATGGAAGATTGAGGAATATTTCCGCTGCAAAAAGCAGATGTTCCAGTTTGAGGGTTTCCGGGTACGGAAACTAAAAGCAATCAATGCTTTAAATTTCCATCTTACTTTGTGCATGGCATTCCTGGGACATATTTCTATGAAATCAGAAACAAATGCCCTTAAAGTTGCCATCATACGGACCGCAGATCCGGTCAAAGAAAAAATAGCATTCTGCTATTACCGGCTCGCAAAAGGCATCTCGGGCATACTGTCGTATGCAAAAGAGGGCGTCAGGCTCTGGTTCAGGACGAAGCGACCTATATACCGTCAACTTCGCCTAAAGCTGGCCGTTTAAATAGATAAAAGAATATGTCTCCCAAAGTCCGGTTTCGGCGGGGCTTATTAAAGTGCTTCTATTCACAGGACTGCCATTCCATATCTCTCATAAAAACGGCAGAGTGGTGCTTTGGACAGACATATCCATTTTTTTATTACATTTTGCGGAAACTCAAGCATTTGAGGATTTTGAGTGTGTATCAATTTGAGGATTTTGAGTGTGTATCAGAGGAGTTTTTCTTGCCTCTGAAGTGCAGGAATTCTGTCGGAGGGCTATTGTCAAAAGGTACACCCTTTGACAGCTTTATTACTGTTATCCTTTCATTTTCTCGCCTTTGAGAAGCCTGTATTCCCGCAATCTGCGGTAAAACGTAGCTTCGCTCATATTGCATTGATTAAGGACTTCTTCAAAAGGAAGTCTTTTTTGTTCCCAAGCGTGGACGATTTTTCCAAAATCATCCGGGACTTCCTTTTCAGGTCTGCCGAATTTCACCCCTCTTGCTTTCGCTGCGGCGATTCCCTCAGCCTGCCGTTTCTTAATGTTTTCACGCTCATTCTGCGCTACAAAGGATAGGATTTGCAGCGCAATCATCTGCCGATCTTCATTCTGGTCAGTGCTGGATACCCGAACATAACCGTAAATACTCATATACTTTCCTCCGTTCATCTGTAAAATTATAAAAAAAGAGAACAGGAACGGCGTATCACCGTTCCTGTTCGTGGTGTTTAGCTTTCTTTTGCCGTTGCTGTTTCTGCTGTTGCTGTTTCTGGTGCAGGCGTTCCCGGATAGAGCGTGCTTCTGCTTCCTCGTGGAGTAGATTTGCTACATCACGCTTGCCGTCGTGCATCATCATCGGATTGTATTTCTCGCCATAAGCAGCTTTCACACGGTCAGCGGCAGAGCGTTCCTTTTCCTCACGGATGGCAAGCCGTGCATCCATCAGCTCGACAGCATCCATACCGGAAGTTTGCTTTTTCAGTTCGACATACTGCCTCAAGGCTTCATCCAACTCGTCAGCATATTTTTCTTCCTGCTTTGTCAGCCGTTTCAAATTTTCCTCCATAGCGGCAACACTCTTTTTGACCTCAGTAATTCCGGTATCCTCACTACAATCAAATGAACTGAGAAGCATCGCCTTTTCGGATTTCAGTTCTTCCAAATCTTCTGTCAGTTCGGCAATCTGTTTTGCCAAATCATTATGAGCAACAAACTGATAAAATGGTGTCGCTTTCTTTTCTGCAAGCAGCGTTTTCCGTTCCTTGGTCTTATTTTTAATCTGCTGTACCAGTAAGGCATAGCGCTCCAGATCGGGCTTCAACACATTCAGACTTTCCGATAATTTGTGCTTTCCAAAACCAGCATAGCGGATTTGATAGCGCAAAATAATCATGTTCGCCCGTAAGGACTCCATTGCTTCCGCAAGAGCAGGAACAGATGCTTTAACTGCCTACATCAGCTTTTTCACTGTCGTTTTCAATTCCCGAAGAAGGGCGTTGTCTGCCTTAATCTGACGATTCAATTCACATCGGTCAGAAACAATTCCCTTTTTCTCCAATGCTCTTGCAACCACACCTTCATGAATGGTGGGTTGCTCATCAAGTCCCCGTTCTGCATGGCTGCGGTGGTCAATGCGTTCTTCATGTCCGGCACGCTCCAAATGGCGGTTGGTCACATCAGCCCACGCCTTGCGCCACTCCACAAGCTGTTCCTCGCTGTTCCAACGCTCGGCAATGGGATTTTGTCTGCCGTATTTCGTGCTTTTGGGATATTTCGATACCCGTTCATAGCCTTTTTCTTCAGCAGCAGAAGAAGTCATATAAACCTTTTTCTTTCCTACCCTATACTGGTATTGCTTTTCCCATCCCTCTGCCTGTGCTGCCTTAAACTCATCCGCAGTAAAGCCTTGTTCTTCTCCATTTTTCACACAGAGATATTCTTTCTGCGTCTTATATTGCCAGTTTCCTTTTTCATCTAACGGGCGCACTGTCAGCATGATATGAGCATGGGGATTGTGACCGGGAGGGTATGGATCATGAATTGCCATATCTGCACACATACCATCAGCTACAAAAGTGTCAGAAATAAAATCGGACAGCAGCTTTTCCCACTGTGCTTCGCTCAGCTCAATCGGTAGAGCAACCACAAATTCACGGGCAAGGCGGCTGTCTTTTGTTTTTTCATGTTCTTCCACGGCGTTCCAAAGCACACCTCGTTCTTTCCATTCTGACGGGGCAAACTCTGGCAGAAACACCTCTTGCCATACAAGTCCTCTCTTTCGGGTGTAGTCATGCTGAATCCCGTCATATTCATTCAGTATTTTAGAGCAGCTTAAATATGCCGCAGCAGCGACTGCACTTCGCCCTGTACCACGGCTGACTATCTTTGCTTCTAAATGATAGATTGCCATTTGTTTTTACCGTCCTTTCTTTCTGTTTCTCTTTTAAAAGAGAAAATGTGGATACCGTGTTTTACGGCATCCACATAATTGCGTAAAAGCTGCCGGTGGCAGGTTTTCGCAGACAGGCGGCGGGATGGGGTGGCAATATGCCGCCACATCGTTTTGCTGACAGAGCAAAATATAGAGCTGACTGCACAGGCGATGTCCGCTTGCGGCATTGCCTGCCCCCTCTGGAGAAGTGTCCGGCGGACGCTTCGGGAAGAGCGCACGGTCCGACCCATCGGGAAGGATACCACCGCCTGCTTTGCAGGTGGTAAGTAAGTGCGCCCTTACGGTGCGTCTGTCAATCAACTCTTTTTCCCGGATACGCTGAACGATGTGCTGGAAAAGCAGCTCCGCAAAGGGGATTTCATCGACGCCATTTTCTACTGTCCTTACGACATACATGAACTTGTAACGGAAGAATACCTTTCCAGAATCCTCCGGGAATTGAATGAAGAACACAAGAAACTGCTCTTTCTTTGCGCTGTCCGGCTGTTTAGCTCAACAAGGATTGCTAAAATACGGAAGCAAAGCGACCGGAACATTCGCAAGGTGCGTGGTACGATGCTCAAAAAGATACGAAAAAAGCTGCTTGCTGCACTTTTGGATAAGGCAGAAAAGCAGCAGCCAATGACCTTATTGGAGAAAGTTTTTTTAGAAGAATCTGGAATGAAGATTGATTCAGGGGAAAAGAAATCGTATAATGGATAATATAAAACCGAGTTATTCAGGTTACAATATGAAGTGAGGAATAGACTGATATGGGAAATATAAAAGCAGAAGAAGCAATGAAGGAATTAGCACTGATGCTGTTGTATCTGTCCCGCTTTACACAGGGAGAGAAGTTTCACGAAGCAACCGATTTTTATGCGTGGAAAGGCTATGATTTTGATATACTGAATGAATTGGACGATGCAGACTATATCCGTCAGGGAAGTCATCCGTCCCGTTCCAAATCGGTATATATTACGGAAAGCGGTATGGAACAGGCAAAAGAGCTTTTATCTAAATATGGTATCAGTGATTGGAAACAGGAGTGAGAAAATGAAGAATCTTTTTGAACGCACCAGCTCTAATTGGGTGCGATACAGCGAATATGAATGGAGGGTGGCAGCGGACGGAACTCTGTACCTCACACCCACTAAGACAGCACAGCCGAGTATCTATGATCCGCTGGCAGAGTATCAGAAAATTGTACTGGATGCCATCAACATAGGACGCATGGGTATGAGCAAAAAGCCGGATGCCGAAATTCAGAAAGCTATCCAGCAATTTGCGGTAAAATACGGCTTGTTTGGGCTAATGACTGCGTTACCTACCACGCCTAACTTTATGGAATATGAGGCGGTGTACCTGCCGAAAAACCACTTTATCAAAGAAGAAACCATGTCCACGAAAAAATATCTGGCACTGTTCTTTCCATTTGATAAACTGGATGTGATCAAGCGTGGTATCGAGTCCATGTGGAACATCCAAAATGACCGTGTTATGATGGCACTGGTTTTGACCATGACAGATAAGCCGATGGCGGTCAACATGAGCTTTCAGCGGGAATATGCAGAACGATATGAATGGATGAAACAACAGTTCATCGACTGGGCGTTTACCTATATCAACAGTTTCCTTTATTATGAAGATTATAATACACTGAACGATGAAACCCGGCAGATGATGCAGCAGAGCATGGCGGCATTCGGCGGCATAGCGCCGACTTACCATATCGCCCTGTTGGATAAGCCGACCATCGTTTGGGACTTTCATTCTCTGCTGCTGGGTATTCAGATGATGTTCAGCTTTATGCTGACCGACAGCGAAAACCCGATTAAGCTTTGCAGGCATTGCACCAAAGCTTTTGTCGCAAGCAGACCAAGCGCTGTATTTTGCAGCCCTCAGTGCAAGAACAAGCATAATGTTTACAAAAGCAGAGCGAGAAAGAACAGTTCTGATAGGGAGGCACAAGACAATGATTGATAGATGGATTGCTGAAGCAACAGAATGTGATTTCAAGATTGCTCTGGAAATAAAGAAGCCGAAAAGCTGGCTAAAAAGCGTCAGCGCCTTTGCAAACGGTATTGGTGGCACACTGTTTTTCGGTATTGATGATAACAGAAATGTAATTGGTCTTGCCGATGCACAGGCAGATGCGGAAGCAATCAGCCGTTTAATTAAAGAGCGTATTACGCCACGACCAGAATTTGTGTTAGCTCCAATGCAAGAGCAGGGAAAAAATCTACTCTCATTGACTGTAAATTCCGGTCCCGCTACACCGTACTTTTATAAAGCAGACGGCATAACCGAAGCCTATATCCGTATCGGTAATGAAAGTGTCGCCGCACCGGACTATATGCTGCGAGAACTTATATTAAAAGGTACAAACCGTACTTTCGATTCTCTGATTACAGACAGCAAGAAATCAGATTATAGCTTTACGTTGCTTGAAGCGACCTATTTGGAAAGAGCAAAATTGCGTTTTGAGCCTACGGATTATGTATCTTTTGGGCTTGCGGACAAAGAAGGATTTCTAACAAATGCTGGTCGACTGCTAGCCGATCAGCATATCGTATATAATTCGAGAATTTTCTGTACCCGTTGGAATGGGCTTGATAAAGGATCAATTTTTGACGATGCTGTGGACGACAAGGAATATGAGGGTAATCTGATTTATTTGCTCAAAAGCGGCACAGAATTTGTTCGCAACAATTCAAAAGTGCGTTTTGAAAAGAAAGCGCAATATAGGGTGGATAAACCCGATTATTCTGAACGAGCTGTCACGGAGGCACTTGTAAACGCTCTTATTCACAGAGATTATTTGGTTATGGGCAGCGAAGTTCACATTGATATGTACGATGATCGTTTGGAAATTTACTCTCCCGGCGGAATGTATCGTGGGAAACCGATTCAAGAGTGCGGATTAGATGAAATTGATTCTGTGCGCCGCAATCCAGTAATCGCTGATTTGTTCCACCGTATGAAATTTATGGAACGACGTGGAAGCGGCATCAAAAAGATTTTGGATGAAACCGCAAAACTGCCCGGATATACTGAGGAATTAAAGCCTATGTTCCACTCCACTCACTCATCGTTCTTTGTGACCTTGAAGAATATGAACTTTTCATCTCAGTCACTTAGTGACCAAGATGGTGATCAGGATACTGACCAAGTTGTGACTAAGATGCTTCTTGAGTTTTGCGTAGAGCCAAGAAGCAAACGTGAAATCTGTACACATCTCGGCTTTAATAATCTGACATATTTTACACGCACATACTTGAATCCCTTGCTTGAAACAGGAAAATTGCTTAGAACGATTCCTGACAAACCAAGCAGTAAAAATCAAAAGTATGTTCGTTCCTAAAAAGCAATGCCCGTTATCAGCCAAGATAGCCGATAACGGGCATTCGATTAAGCATATACAAGTTCGGTTAAGATAATTTCTTCCGCGCGGTTGCGAATGGAATTGATACGGCGCACCCATTCCATTTGGTCAGCCGCTTTGAGTGCTTCGGTTACACCCTCTTGCTTTGCCATAGCAGAAACGAGGATTTTCATACGCTCGTTGCAGGCTTGGTTGATTTCGGCCAAGTACTTGAACAGCGTTCCCTCTAACAAGTAATTGTTATACAGGATTGGATGGTGCTCTTTCAGATAACTACGGCGCATGCGCCCGTATTTGCCGATCTGATAATTGCCGTCATCCGGCAAGACAAGGTTGGGGATGAAATAATCGTCCGCTTGACGGTATGTACCGCCCATTTCTTCAAATAAAGATTTCATAGAATATCAGCTCCTTTTGCGTTGATTTTCAGCGATTATAAAGCTCTTTTGACTCCTTTCTTACAACTGCTTTTCAATTTACCACAAATGAGCCGCAGTCATATGTATTAGGTGGCAGAAACCACCCTTTACATATTAACTCTTGGGAACGAAACGAGTTGTTCCCTGCCTGTGCAAATGTGACCGGGCCGTCATGGAAGCGAAAAAAGAAGAAGAGGAGAGAAGAGAATTCGAGAAACGAGTTTGGAGCCTAAAGACCATCGGACTTACCGAGAATCGTTTCTATGAATGGCGTTTTGAAAATGATAATGGGAAGAATCCCAAGTTGAATCTTGCCAGAAAATATGTGAAAAACTGGAAGGAGATGCAGGAGAAAAATATTGGTTATGTGATCATGGGTCCGGTCGGTACCGGTAAGAGTTTCTTTGCCGGATGCATTGCCAATGCGTTGATGGAGCAGGGTGTCAGTGTCATGATGACCAACTTCTCCAGAATATTAAATGAATTAACGAAGCCCTATGCGGATAAGAATCAGATTATTTCAAATCTGGTATCTTATCCGCTTTTGATTATTGATGACCTGGGCATTGAACGGAATTCCGAATTTGCTCTGGAGATGATTTACAACGTAATTGACCGCAGGTACTGCATCAAGAAGCCACTGATTGTGACTACTAACCTGTCTTATCAATCCTCGATGAAGATGATCAGGTTGTAGAGAGCTGGACTTCCACAAATGAGCCTCATTATGTAGAGAAATTGCCAATCGGTAAGTACACTCTCCGTGAAGAGCAGGCTCCAAAGGGATTCGTTCTCTCTAACGATGTGACTTTCGAAGTGGACGATACGGCCGAAATCCAGACAGTAGCCATGAAAGATGATACTGCCAAGGGTAAGGTCATCATCAATAAAACGGATGCAGATAACGAAGAACCACTGAAAGGTGTAGAATTCGAGCTCCGAGACAGTAGTGGCAAAGTACTTGAGAAGCTTGTGACAGATGCAGCCGGTCATGCAGAGAGCGGCCTCTATGAGATCGCTACTTACAAAAACGGTGAATTCGGTGATCCGATCAAGTATTATCTGGTAGAAACAAAGGCCCTTGACGGTTACACTCTTGATTCCACTCAGCACGAGATCGTGTTTGAATATGTGGATCAGAATACACCAATTATCGAGGTGACAAAGAATCTGACCAATAAGGAAAAGACTCCTGAAAATCCAGGCACTCCGGTAAGCAATCCTAAAACAGGTGATGAAACCAATCTCTGGCTTCCAATCATACTGATGCTGGCTGCGGGTAGTGTGGTAGCCGGTATTCTTTTTGGAAACAGAAAGAAGAAAAAAATGAATAAGAAAGAGGATTGAGAGGTATCCCAAATCATTAAAATCGCGAATCTCAAAGAGGATTCGCGGGCGAGCTGCACAGCAACATAGTTGCCTTCTTATGTGCAGCACTGCCATCCGCCGGAGGCTCATCTCAGTAGGGGATTTCAACCTACTACTGAGGCGAACAGCCCACTATCTAACATTCCACACATTTGAGGAAGGGGTATCCCCTATTGAGATGAAGGTGCTCTCTGGAATTATTCCGGAGGGTGCCTTTTTCAATTCATTCGACATTGTCGAACATTTTCTCAAAAGTCTGAAAGGACATTTTGAACGCAATCAATACAACAATCGAGGAGGATTTATCTATGAGAACTATGGGAAAAACTGAGAATAAAAAGAATATGCATGAGAACGAAATGAAGGTAGTAAGCCGTATGAAGGCTTATCAGAAACTGGCGGAAAGAGCAATTTCCAGAAAACGTCCGAACCGCCACATGATCAGAAGGGGGTAATAACATATGATGAACAGAAAAGAATTTCAGCAGTATCTGCAGGAGACTATTAAGGATTATCTGCCTGAGAGTTATGCAGATGCGAAAATCACTTTCAACGAGGTGATAAAAAACAATGATACACATCTTACCGGCATTTCCATTGCAAAGCCTGGTGAGCATGTGGTACCGAATATTTATATTGAGAACTTCTGGAACGATTACCAGAACGGAAAAAATATCGACGAGATTGTAGGAGATATCGCAGATATGCGTATTGAATACGACACGCCGGGAATTGGTCCGGAGGTGACACAGAAGCTTATGAATTATGATGCTGTAAAGGAAAGTCTCCAGATCCGTCTTTGTGATACACAGGAGAACCAGGAAAGACTTGCCAATCTTGTGCACACAGAGCATAGTGATTTCTCTGCCACTTATCATGTCAATCTTCAGGAAACAGAAGAGGGAACAGCCAGTATGGCAGTCACTCAGGATCTTCTTGAAACGTGGGGAATCAGCGTGGATCAGCTCCATCAAGATGCCCTTGCAGCGGATATGACGGATATGAATCGTGATCCAATGTTCTGTGACATGGGAAATATGATGGAGAGCATGATGTTTGGTGCAGAACCGAAGAATCTTTTAGGTGGTAATCCTGATCAGGGAGCGGGTATGGGCATGTATTGCCTTAACAATGGCGCTAAGATTGATGGTGCCGGATTAATCCTTCAGGGAAATCTTATGCAGAAGATCGGAGAAATTGTAGGGGGTGACTTCTATATCCTTCCTTCCAGTTGCCATGAGGTGATTATAGTACCGGAAACCGTGGATATTGAGTTGAAAGAACTTTCTGCCATGGTACAGCAGATCAACCGGACAGAAGTATCCAGAGAGGATCGCTTATCCGATCACGTCCAGCATTATGACCGCAAGGAAGCTGTCATGGAAAATGCGGAGAAACGTGCATCACGTCTCGAGAAGGAGAAGGCAGAAACAAAGGCTGCCAAGAAAAGTATTCACGAACGCCTGGGAGAAAAGAAACAGCAGAGCGCTGCGAAGAAAGTAGAGAAAGCTGTGGAGAAGACGGTGAAGAAGGATAAAGGGCAGGAATTGTAAAGAGTATTTGGGAAGTATGTTTTGATTCATAAATATGAGTAATACTTTTTGCTTTTGGGTATTATACTATAAGTAGGATGTATTTCTTTGGAATATGATATATAATATGAGAAAAAATATATGTTTCAAAAAAGTCAAGAGGTAATTGCAAAAAAAATATATCTTTGTTATACTGTAACAAGCAAAAGACTTGACAATTTGTAAAATATGTGTATAATATTCAGCTTTGTCAGATGCCGATTGTAGTGAAATGCATGTGAAGGAAAAGGAGGGAGCCTATGGTTGATATATTGGATGCAGCACGTTATTTGGTATTCTTATCATACGGAAGGAAAAAATATTCTCTCACTCCATTAAAGTTGCAGAAGCTTTTGTATTTAGCTCAAGGATGGAGTTATGTATGGGATAATAAACCGGCTTTTGCTGACGATTTTTGTGCATGGCAATACGGACCAGTAAATGAGAGAGTATATGAAGCATTTAAAAAGTACGGAAGATCTGAAATTCCGGAAATGGAAGGTCGTGATAGAATTGCAGATGAAAGTGTTGAAGAAACACTTGAAGCAATTTGGTTAGAATATGGAAAATCCACAGCATACGATTTAGTGGAGTTAACTCATTCACAAACTCCTTGGAAGAATGCGTATTCTAAGGGAATAAGAATCACAAATAACAGTATACAAACATATTTTCAGTCAACTTTTTAGTTGACTGAATTTTGTATAAGGGGGAAACATGGCGATTGTATTAAAAAGTATAGAGATAGAGAATTTTAAGTCATATACAGAAAAACAGTGTATTTATTTTTCTGATTTATCAGTATTACTTGGTGCTAATAGCAGCGGAAAGAGTACTGCGTTACAGGCATTTTTGATTATGAAACAAACTATTGAATGTAATAGTCCGGATGAAGAACTATTATTATCTGGAAAATATGTTGCATTAGGAGATTTTGATGATGTAATCTCTGATCCAGCAAAAGATTATTTTTCTCTTGCTGTAGTTTTAGAGGAAGCAGAAAAATCAGAGAATGAAGTCGAAAATGATGAATTTAGAATAACTTGGCGTTTTGAACGTGCGGATGATGGTATATCTGCTGTATTGACTCGATTAGACATCATTTATGAAAATTTGACCTTGTCATTCAAACGTGCGGGGAATATTCATCATATGTATATCAATGAAGAAAGAAGTCCATTCAGTGCGGTAGTCAATAACCTAATGATGGCAGAGTATCGTATTCATTATGATATTGAGTTTAATAATAAATTAGCAGAGTTATTGAATGAATTGTCAAAAGTACTTTTGCCAAAGAAGATCACAACAGTACAGACTGATCAACCAGTTAGCTTAAATGAAATTGAAAACTTCTACTTTAAGCTTATGGATAGAATTCAAACAAATGCGGATAAAAAATACTATGTTTCGTCAGAACATGGTGAGATGGCCAAGAGGCTTGGAGATCTAATAGATAGATTTGGTGAATTGGAACTTCCTAGATTTGAAGCTATTTCAAGAATTCTGCCTAAAGAACTTCGTTTAAGAATGTTAGAATTAGCACTTTCTGGTCTAGATGATATGCAACGTGTTGATAATATTATTTCAAAGTATGAAGCATATTTATTGGAATACTTAAAGAATGAGCATAACGTAGCAGATTTTGAAGGAATCTTTGAACTAGGCAACAATCCATTCGGATTATTTGATAGAGATGGAGGAAAGAAAGACAATCTTACTCAGCTCAAGTTCGCCTTAGATTTTTATAAAAGTTTTTTAAAAAATATCTTGTCTAAAGTATTTTTTGTAGGACCAATTAGAGAAACGCCAAAAGGTTTATATAATATTGGATTTGAAACAATTCCTAAATACGTGGGACCAACAGGATCCTATTTTGCATCTGTCTTGTTACATGAGAATAAAAAAGAAAGAGAATATATTCTTCCAGATAGAATAGAACGATGTACGCTGTCAGATGCTTTAGCAGCGTGGATGATTCACTTAAATGTTGCGAGTGCTGTGGATGTCGATAAGAGAAACTCATTTGGGTTTAGTGTTTCTGTAGAGAATATGGAACAAGTCAGATCAGATATCATGAATGTCGGTATTGGAACAAGTCAGGTATTGCCAGTGTTGATTTCGGTACTATTATCTGAACCAAACGAAATATTGGTATTTGAGCAACCAGAACTACATTTACATCCATACTCTCAGAGCCGTTTGGCTGATATGTTCACAGAATTCTGTAAACACGGAAGAAAAATTATTTTAGAAACACATAGTGAATATTTCTTATTAAGGCTTAGATATCATATTGTCAAAGAACAATATTCGCAGGATGCTACGGCAGTGAATTTTTTCCAAAATAAAGGTGGAACAAAAGTGACTTTCGCAAATGTTTCAGGTTTTGGAAATATTGATTATCCGGAAGATTTCAGAGATGAAACACAAGAGCTACTAAATTCAATACTTGAGGCATCATTCGAAAGAAAGGGGCTATCATGAGTGTATTGATAGATCCTTATATGTTTGAACTTTCAAATGAGCAAGAAATACGTGACAATATTGCTTTTTTTATGAAGGTAATTAAAATTGCTTCATATTCTGAAAAAAGCAAGCGCATTCCCATTGCTGTATATAGTGGAATGGTAGAAAAAATGCAAAAACGAGCAATACAGCCATTTCCAATACAGATTTCTATGATTCAAGATAGAGACTTAAAGAGTGCAATTATACAACTAAATAATTTATTTAGTAATGCATTAATAAGATTTGTTGAGAATATAGATATTGATGAATGTGACGGAAATCAAGAATTTGTAGTTCGTAACGATGAGGAAATGGCGGAAGATGATCATTATTTTGAGATGTTATGTACTTTGTTGGTTCCCTGTTATAATAAAAATGTCGAGTTAGATTCAAAAATCATTACTGGTAATAAAGAAAATGGAAAACAGATTGGGGATACTTTTGAACTGTTTTGCGGTTGCGAAAACCACGAGTACCAGAAACAACATAGATTCACAAGTGTTGATGACTTAGTTTCAGATAAGGATAAGGTAATTGACGAGTTGAAACAAAAAAGAAAATGTGGAGAGATTTCTGTCAGCAATATAGTTCCGGCAGTTATGGGAAGCCATCATAATCATATTCAAGCAAATAGAAAAAAGTTTTCTGAGCTTGATGACTTATCGTCACAAAATAAAGCAGTATTGCGTTTGTTGAAAGAACTGGGATTGTTTAAAATAATATTTAGTGATTTTACACCTAATGGAGTAAAGGC
This sequence comes from Eubacterium sp. UBA3279, assembly GCA_002361775.1. Classification (GTDB taxonomy): domain Bacteria; phylum Bacillota; class Clostridia; order Lachnospirales; family Lachnospiraceae; genus Oliverpabstia. The sequence continues at coordinate 80,660 of DETV01000105.1, read as the reverse complement.
AGTCGGAACAATGTCAATACAAGATGTTGCTTCAAAAGATACACAGGATATAGTGACGGTCAAATTTTCTGCTGAAACCCAAATGGTTATTGATACTTTTCTTTATTTTCCAAAGGGAATAGGTGGGCTCTTAAGAAGATATTTTAAGTCAGAACAATTAACATATCAAGCAGTTTATAATATGATCGAAAAATTTAAATAAAAAATGTACAAAATGGTAATTCTTACAAAGGATTGCCATTTTTGTTTTGAAAGAATGTGATTCACCAAGTGAAAAAATGGAGATTGATTATTCTCATGCTCTGTTGCAGCATGATCGGTGTATGTGGGAAGTACCTATACGATTACTTTGCTCAGTCTACAGAAAACAAAAATGCCTATGCAGACATCATAGACATTGGCTTCTCGGACAGCACAGGTGATCAGGATGAGGATATTCCCGCTGATGAAACAGAGAAAGAAACGGAGGTCAGTGATTTTGATTATGATTCCTTACTGGCCATCAACAGTGACTGTATTGGTTGGATCCGTATCGATGGAACTGATATAGACTATCCGATTGTGCAGGCAGCGGATAATACCTTTTATCTCCACCATAACTTCAACCAAGCGTCAGCAATCTGTGGAGCGATTTTCATGGATTACCGCAATGACATTGATCTGGCCAGAGAGCATCTGATTCTTTACGGACATCAGATGAAGGACGGATCTATGTTCAAGCAGCTGAATGGATACAAGGATAAGGACTTCTATAAGGAGCATCCGGAGATAACCTTGTACCTACGTAATCAGAAATATAGCTACGATGTGGTGGCGGTCTATGTGACCAACATTGCAAGGAGTGGAGGCTATTACAATTACCTTCACGGAAATACCAGAGAAGAACAAATTGAATACCTGCAGACCAAGATGGCAGCTTATCAACTCTATGACACAGGACTTACTGTGACACAGGATGATGAGCTGCTTTCTTTATCTACCTGTGAGTATTCCAGTACCAATGGACGACTGATCGTCCTGGCGAAAAGAAGGTGTGAAGATGGAAAAAAGAGAGTACAGGAATAACGAAAAACCGACGCTTTCCAACGTGATTCGACAGAATCTGCAGGAGATGAAGGATCAGGAATTCATTCTTCAGATTCCCCTTAGAAAAGAGGTGACTACGGTTGAACGAGAAGTACGGACTTGATCAGGTTTCCGTTCGTATGATCCGGGAGGCTCCGCTTTATAGTGATGAGGAGATTCAAAATCCGCAGGATGCTATCCGCATTCTGGGAGATGCATTCAAAGACTACGACAGGGAAGTGGTCGGTGTGGTACATCTTCGAAGCGATAATGTACCGATCAATATGACAATCGTAAGTATGGGCTGCCTTAATCAATCCATCGTTCATCCGAGGGAAATGTTGAAGGCAGCCTTTTTGTCGAATGCTGCCGCAATCCTGATGTTTCACAATCATCCAAGTAGCAGTCTGGAGTCATCCAGAGATGATATTGCAATCACTAATCGCATGCAGCAGCTCTGCATGATGGCAGGAATTCCCGTGGTTGATCATATCATTCTGGGACAAAATGATTTCTATTATTCCTTCCGGGAAAAGGGTGTCCTTCCTATGGATGACATCCGGTATTCTACGGATCTTTCCGATGTGGATCTGAAGGTGGCCGAAAAAGAAGCAGAGAAATACAGATATAAAAAAACAGAAATTGCAAAGCCGAAGAAGTCCATCAAGGTTTCTTTGGCAGAGAAAAAGAAACTGACCCAGAAAAATGTTCGCAAGACGTCAGGTATCAATAAATCAAAAGCACCGGAATTATAGCCGGTCGGAAAGGAGAACAAACAATGGCAAATAGATATACATTAACCAATGAACAACGCCAGCAGCAGGTACAGGATCTGACGCAGCAGTTGGAAGAAGGTGTGAAATCCGTCTTTGAGTCGGAGAAATATGCCCAGTACCTGAAAGTGATGTCGCACTTTATTCATTATTCTGTAAATAACACCATCCTCATCGCCATGCAGACCGGCGGTCAGGCTTCTATGGTTGCTGGTTATACTGCCTGGCAGAAGAATTTTGATCGTCAGGTAAACCGTGGTGAAAAGGCAATCAAAATATTTGCACCGATGACCTATAAGAGAAAGAAGGAAGTGGACATGATCGATCAGGAAACCGGTCAACCCCTTCGCAATCCGGACGGATCTGTTCGCAAGGAAATCATTGAGGTAACAGTACCGTCGTTTCGAGTAACAAATGTATTTGATATTTCTCAGATCAGTGGCCCGCCTCTTCCTACTCTGGTGGATGAGTTAGAAGGAAATGTGGAAAGATATCAGGATTTCGTGCAGGCTATCCGGAACATTTCCCCGGTACCGGTGGAATTTGAGGAGATGGAAGGAAAGGATGGTTACTATCATCAGGTGGAGAAGCGTATCGCAATCAATGAGGATATGAGTGAGACACAGACTATGGCTGCCATGATTCATGAACTGGCCCATGCCAAGCTTCATGCACTGGATCCCAACAACTTGAAGGAATCAGCAAAGGCCAGAGGTAAGGATCAGAGAACCATGGAGGTTGAGGCAGAAAGTATTGCTGCCGTGGTTAGTTCCTATTTCGGCATCGACACCAGTGCCAACAGCTGGGGGTACGTAGCATCCTGGTCCAGAAACAAAGAACTTCCGGAGCTTACGGCTTCCCTTCAGGTGATCAAAGATACGGCAGGTGAGATCATCACCGGTATCAGTGAAGAGATGGAGGAAATGCGCTTTGCCTATATGGATAAAGCGGATGCGCTTGAAGCGATCCGACTGGGACAGACCGTATATGCATCTGTCAGCAAGGGAAGATTTGAGGAAGTAACTGTGGAACAGGTTAGAGATATGTCGGACGATACCTGGCTTCGAATGCCCAAAGAGCAGATGAGGGCATATGTGGAACTTCGTGCGGAAAAGGATCTGCATGAGGAGATGACTTCCTTAGAGGAGACACGGCTTCTTTATATGCCGGAGAATCAGTTTGGTATCTATCAGATTGATCCGGAAGGAAATGCCAGGGACTACATGTTCCGGAGTCATGACTCTCTGGAAGATTATGAGATGCGTCGTGAGGATTATCGCCTGGAGTATGTGGCGCCACTGACAGAGGCGGATACTCTGGATACGATTTATGAGCGTTTTAACATTGATCACCCGGAAGAAATCAGAGAGGCAGCATTTGAGATTGAAGACCGTTATCTGGAAATCCATGAAACAGATGGTGGCTATGATTACTCAATCTATTCTGATCACTATAAGCTTATCGATGGTGGCAGATATGAGAGTGATGTGGATCTTATGAGAGCTGCAAAGGACATCGTTCAGGATTTACGGGAGCCTGTTTTCAATTCAGAGACAGGGATTTATACCCGATTGCCGGTACAGGGAAATATCAATGCGAACAGTAGAATGAGGCGTATTTCCTTTAGCTTTCTGCATGAGATGATTCTTGAATTCAATCGGATTGATCCAGAGAGGATGGCCGGAGCAGTGCAGGAAACTTCACCTCAGCAACAGTACCGTCCACTGCCAAAGGTGGAGGAGATGGAAGAACAAAACTACAACATGATCGATAATGTGCTGAACAATGGATATGGTGAGAAGGATCGCCGTGAAATGATCCGTGTGGAAGCTGCCAGGTATCAGGAGCAGACCGGAGCCAGCATGACATTTTATGCTGCAGTCTGCGAAGAGTTCCACAGCATGCAGGCCTGCTATGAGGGACTTACCTTTGAGGAAGCCGTAGACAAATACAAAGAGATCCGCCGGGATCCAAGACTTGCCTATTACGGAAATGCCATGGGCGTGGAGATCCACGATGAATCTTTGGAAGATTACGATGGTTATGCATTTCCTCTGGTGGAGGGCTCTGTTATTGAAGGCGCCAATCTGGATTACGTGAAAGCACTGGCGGTTCATCCACTTGCAAGAGAAGCTTTGGAAATGATCCGGGAAGCATTTCCGGAGTATCGATTCGTAGCACCTGAGGAGATCAAAGAAAGTTTTTATCCGGAGCATATGACGACGGATGATCTCGCTGGAGCATTGCTTGATTTTGCAAAAGAATTCGATGCCTATGAATTCATGGACCAGATAGAGAATTCGGAAGATGCGTTGATGGAGATTAAGTATAACCTGCTGGCCGGAAAAGGCATGCAGGAGTATGCGGCGTTTCTGAAGGATGTGAAAGAAGAAAGCAGAGAGCTGGCACCAAAAGCAGAAGCTTTACTTGGAAAACTGAAAGAATATAGTCCGGAGCTTACGGAGGAGATTCAGCCGATGGTAAAGATTCAGTTCAGTCAGGATCCAGAATTCAAAGAAGGAAGCATGATCCCTCTGGCAGAAGCTGATGAAAGATTAAGTGCAGCAGATGAAAGACAGGCAGACTTCAATGCCAGTCATCAGGGAGAAGCCAGAGTGCTGATCGTATCATATGAAATCATTTATGCCGAAGAAGATCATATGAAAAAGGTTGCCGGTACAGCATTTATCGGTGACGGACGTGGCGGGCTTCTTGGCAGTCTGCAGCAGGAAGTGGAAGAGCATCTGCACAATCAGGCCTGGCTGGATTATAAGAAGGGCCAGGGCGCAGATAACTTCCAGTCCTATATTGCAGAGCTTCGTGATACCCAGGAACATGCCCTTCCTTATTTGCAGCAGTTTATCAGTCTGGAAGAAAGAGGAAGCACATCCATTGCAGAGGAGAGTACAAAGACAGCTTCTTCCGGCAAAGAAAGTAAAGCTGTGACGCAGACGAAAACTGTAAAGGGAAAAGCAATGGACGAAGCTTCTAAAAAATCTATCCATGCCAGATTACAGGAGAAGAAAAAGGAGATTGCAAAAAAGCCGGGAAAAGATAATCCGCAGAGAGGAGTTGAGTTAGCATGATGAGACTTACAGAAGAACAAAAAATGATCCTGAACTGTTATGAAGGTGGCAAGACAAAAGTCATCCGTGAAATGCACAGATCCATGGAAGAACTGGAAAGTACAGGGGAAGATCCGGGGATGTTAGAACTCCTTGATGATCTCGTGGCCCAGCTTAAGAGCTGCACGAATCGTGAATATTTCCAGGTAAAGAGAGAAGCGCTGATCGATCCTGTCAGCGAACCGGATGAACTGGAAGTGGCAGATGTGCCTGTTGACGAATAAGAAGAATGCTCGTTATAATAAAAGCGACCTATAGAGAGTGCGCGAGAGACAAGCTCGATGACCGCACAGCAACCTATTGGTGATAAGGACAGCCTCGTTTTGTGGCCCCTGATGGATCATGAATCGGACTGAACTTATTTTCAACAAGGTGCTAAAGCTTGACCGATGGGTGTTATGTGTTTGAGAATTATGGCTCCTGTCGGAAACGATGGGGTCCTTTTTCTTTTGCAACTCTTCATAGAATCATAGATTAAAGAGGAGGTATGAGTACATGCGTAATGTAACTGAATTATCAAAATCGAATGGAAAAGTGTATGTGTATCTGAGAAATGAAGTGATTATCAGAAAGTTTCTGAAGGATGCAGAGAATGAGAGATTTACTTTTGGAGATGGAGAAAAGCTAACAGCCAGACCGGGAAATAATCTCTATGTGGTCAATCGTGATTGGACGATCAGTCATGTAGGATGGGCTGGCCATATGGCATTTCAATCAGCGAAGCATATCGGCGAGCAGGAGCTGATTCGGGTAGATTATGAAAAATATCTCCTGGGGGAAGAGGAGTATTTAATCACTGGAAGATAATTCTTCCTGCCAGAATTCTATCACCTTAAATTCTTCCGGTGTTGATGGTACCGGAATCGATAAATACTCTAGAGATTCGTGTTCCGATGGTGATCATGATAATATGTCCTCCTGTGTTTTTGGTGATGGCTCTTTCTCCGGAACCTTTATGCCGGCTTCACGGATCATAGCATCAAAATTATGTTCAATTACCTGCAGGGTCTTCTGTTGTTTCAGAAGATCCTGCTTTTCTTTTTTGGCAGAGGCAAGTTCTTCTTCCAGTTCCAGCTGCTGTTGCTGCAGCTTTTCGGAAGACGGAAGTTTGTGAATACCAAGTTCAGCCAGTTCTTTTAAAGTGACATCGTGCAGCTGATATTCTGCCTGATGTTGTTTGCGGTAGAGTGCTTTGTCCGGAGCATCCTTCTCAGCACGAACCACATCACGACATGCACGATAGACTTCACAGTGTTTCTTAATAATCTTCTGATTTTGAATAGCTTTTTGTGTTTGCAGGATCTGATCATCCGTAGCTTGAATAGAAGCCTCCAGATCAGAAATGTGATTTTGGAATTCTTCATAGTTCAATAGATTGTGCTGTGAAAGATAACAGAAAGTCTTGGCTGCCTCTTTCAGATTATTTTTTCTGGCTCACTGATCAAAACCAGAGCGATTGCCATCCGCAACATAGGAGGTCATCTGTACAAACATCCTTACTTTGAATGATGCATTTTGAGGAATGCGGGCCTTATGACGATTCTTCTCCAGACGTCTTAGGATGCTGTCCTCTGCATAATAGGCTCCCAGAGTTTTGATATTGGTGAAATGTTTCTGATCAGCAGCTCGGAAAGCCAGATACTTTCCCTGCCGGATTTCATATCCGGCTTCTTTCATCTTCATCAGAAATTCATCAAAGGAAACGGACGACCAGATGGCACGATCCACGTTGTATTTGAGTTTTGCTTTCCAACTGTTTCCCCGCTTGTACTCCATATTTTCCTTATATGATTTTGCTTTCTGTCCGGTGGGCATGGACTCTTCCAGACCATATTCCCGGCAAATGCGATTGCTGAGTTTACAGATTTTGTGATAATTACGTTTGTTGGAAACATATTTGTGGTAGTCCACAAAATTTGTTGCATTAAAAATCAGATGGCAATGGACGTGATCCTTATCGACATGAGTGGAGAGCACATACTCATGTTTCCCTTTCAGCGTTGCATCAGCAATCTTCGTTGCAACCTCATGAGCAACATTCGGATCTGTGATCTCACCTGGCTTGAAGGAAATGATCATATGCCAGGCAAGGTTGTTTCCTTTCTCCATCACATTATCTTTTCCAAGCTTTGCAGTCATAGCAAATTCCAGATCGGCAGTTTCCGGTGAACAACCGTAGGAAGAAACCAGATTTTGCGCATCGGTTTTATCAGGATTCGTAATGTAGTCGACGGCTTTCTTTACTGTAGATTTGATACCGAAGATCTTAATATATGCCATATCTCTTTTACCATCCCCTTCAATTCTTTTATTTCTTCCGGTGTCACAGCACCAGTGGAATTGGCAAGTCTTGCTAACTGGTTCACATTAACACCGATTTTGTGCATTTCGTAAAACTGTTTCTCAAGGTAAGTCGTATCTGTGTTTACGATGATGCCATCAATAGCCATCTTACGAAGATAGGCTCCCATATTTGCTGTCCTGGACAGGATCATTTTCTTACGAATCATCTTTTTCTCTTCAGCGGTTACAAAAAACTGAATTGAGATATCTCTGGTTCTGTTAGCCATGTAAATCTCCTTTCTGAGGGATAGAGCTTTCACCTCGATTACGCTGCGCTTCATCTCGGTCACGGCTGTCGCCGTATGAAGCCATCCTGAATTGTACAGCTGTAAGCAAGCTTCCAATGTACAATCAGGCTGCCTTCGCAAAGCTCGTAGCTTGCGTGAAGATTGGGTAGGGTCCCGATCTTGTGGCGAATGCTCGGAAGTGGAATGTCATGACACTTCCTGTCCTTGCTATTCTCTATCCCTCAACTACTAAATACAAAAATGTCAGGGGAAGTTTAGACACATTTTTGAAACTGCTCTGAAAATTTGCTCGAATAGTGCAAATTCGGGAATAAACCCGCTCGGAGACCGGTTGGTTGTCAGGATTTTTGCACAGCTATTTGTTGTAAACTGGTAGCATCAGAAAAGGAATCAAGGAGGACGGCAAATGAAGGGATATGTTACAAACAACGGATACATGGGATACGTAGATGGCAAGTACATTTTATTTGCCAGCGATAAAGAATATTTTGAATTCATGGAAGACTAAGGAGGAAGTGCAATGAGTAAGATTTATTTCACACTGACAGGAACCAAGTACTATCATGGCAATGAATTCCTGAAGCCGGGAATGAAACTGAAACTTAAGAAGGAACCGGATAACAGGTTCGATAAAGAGGCCATCGTTGTAAAGATGGAAGGACTTGGAGAGATCGGACATGTAGCAAATAGTGCACACACGGTCATCGGTGAGAGCATGAGTGCCGGACGCATCTATGACAAAATCGGTAACACTGCAAAGGCCAAGGTTGTCCTGGTAACACCGCATGGAACGATCTGCAGTCTCAGTAAGAAGAGTCTGATTGATAACAAACATAAGAAGATGGAGGAAGCAGTCGATGAATAAAGTAATCCTGATGGGACGATTGACCAGAAATCCGGAAGTAAGGTATGGCGCCGGAGAGAATTCTACTGCAGTTGCAAGATATACCATCGCAGTTGATCGCAGATTCAAAAGAGACGGTGAGCAGAGTGCAGACTTCATCGGCTGTGTTGCCTTCGGGCGTAACGCAGAATTTGCAGAGAAATATCTGCGCCAGGGAACAAAGATCGTATTAACCGGAAGAATTCAAACCAGTAGTTACACGAATCGTGATGGTCAGAAAGTTTATACAACGGACATCGTTGTAGAGGAGCAGGAGTTCGCTGAGAGTAAAGCTGCAACTGCAGGTAATGGTGGTCAGAACAATTACAGCAGACCATCAGCAGCAACCTCGGATGCAGATGGATTCATGAACATTCCAGATGGCATCGATGATGAATTGCCATTTTCATAAAGAGATTTGGGAGGATAAATTATGTTTGGATTTGATAAGATGTTTGACTTTAATCGTGATGGACACTTGGATGCATTCGAGAGAGCTGCACAGTTTCAGTTCATGGATGAAATGCTGAAGAACGGAGAATCTGATTCATTTGATGATGATGACGAAACAGATGTATTTGCTGAGGCAGGGCTTGATTATGATGAGTTAGAGTTTATGGATCCGGAAGAAAGAAGAGAAGTGCTGGAAGACGCAGGACTGGATCCAGATGAGTTTGATTTTTAGTGGATAGGGAAGGGGAGATAGAGTGCAGAAAGCAGATTTCTTTTTTAAGGATGGAATGTTTGCTCAGAATGATAAATATATTCTGAAGGCTTTGTGTGAGGAAGATAAAGAAAATTATTTAATGTTATATCGTGAGAACTCCATCGTGGCAAAAACTTCTTCAAAGATGAGTGGTGTAGATTACGATGAGTTTGCTGAATTTGTTTGGGAGAAACTTCCAGAAGACGATGCAATTTATGTATCTGTTTTCTTGAAGGACGATAACTTGTATGTTGGAAATATTACGATGCAGCATTTGGCTTCAGATACACCCGAAATTGGGATGGATGTTTTGTTGAAGTATCGCAGGCAGAGAATTGCTTATGAAACCATCCCTCTGTTTGCGAAAAGAGTATTAGAACTTATGCCGATAGAGTATTTCATGGTGAGAATTTACTCAGATAATGAGCCAAGTAAAAAACTGTTTGAGAAACTTGGTGCAACGCAAATTGGTAAAGAACCAAGTGAGTTCGCTGAAGTTTTGGCTCACATGAAAGAGAAGTTAAAAGATGAATACGAAAAATTTTTGATTCGTAATCCTGATGTTGAGGATGTTGCAAATGAAAAATATATTGTGCAGTATAGATATATTCCAAAATGATGAGGGACTGAGGCCGTTAGGACTTCAGCTTATTTAATAATATATGTAGTTACAAGAATGTGCTTTGGAGATTTATGAACTATTTACGGACAATGACCACAATGACCACGATATTAGTGAGAGTAAGGTGTTGATGACGAAAGTCGTTTGTATATGATAATAATAACGCGAAAGTGTTAATTATTTTTCTATTACGAGAAAAGTATGGTATAATATTGGTGGTATTGATGTGTTGTGTTTATACGTAGCTGTTTATACATAATAGTTTGTATTTTGAGAGGAATTACTATGGCACTTTCGTACAAAAAATTATTCAAACTAATGATTGATCGTGATATGAAAAAAAAAGAGCTTAAAGAGCTCACAAGACTGAGTTATACAACAATTTCTAAACTTGAAAAGGGTGAGAATGTAACAATGGATGTGCTAGACAAGATTTGTTGTAAGATGGGATGTCAGTTGAGTGATATTGCTGAAATCATTCCGGATGAAGGGGAGAGGAAATAGATGTGGTGTAAATTTTGCAATATAGAGACAAATGAATCAGCCTGTCCTATTTGTGGAAAACAAACATCTGAAGATATTCCGATAGAAGTATATTGGTGTGACAGTTGTAAAGTACCCGTTATCAAACAGATGACAGACATTAGAAAAACAACATGCACGCGTTGTGGTCGTGAGATGAAATACCTTGCAAAAGATATACGTCCTGTCTTTCCTGAGGAACGTCTTCTGATGGAGAGAATTCTAGGTAAAGAAGCTAACTTCTATGCACAAGATTCTGTGTGGGCATCTACTGGTAGTAAATATTACATAAATGGCAAAGCAAAAAATATTACTAAGAAGATGTACAAGGAAGCGAATATTGAACAGCTTTCAAAAGATGTTGTTGAGTATAAGAGTATAAACACCTATGAATACTTTGATCAATATGTTGAAAGATTTGTTGAAGCAAACAGAGATAGACTTAATTATTTAATTGATGAGGCAACTGAATTTGTAAGAGAAACAGCTGCTAAATTCAAGGAAGAAAACAGAATCATTTCTTTTTCAGGAGGAAAAGATTCCACGGTTACTGCTGATGTGGTTACTAAGGCACTTAGTGATCCAAGTTTAGTGCATATATTTGGTAATACGACACTTGAATTTCCTACAACACTAGAATACGCAAAAAGATTCCGAGAGAACCATCCACATGCCATCTTTCAAGTTGCTCAGAATAAAGAGCAGATATTCATGGATATGGTGGATGTGATCGGACCACCAGCGCGTATGATGAGATGGTGCTGTTCCATGTTTAAGACAGGACCAATCACTCGTGTGCTTAACAGCATGTATAGAAACCAGCAGGTTTTGACCTTCTACGGTATACGTAAGTCAGAGTCTGTATCTAGAAGTAAATATAACCGTGTGGAAGACAGTGCCGAGTCTGTAAAAATAAATAAACAGACCGTAGCAGCGCCAATCTTTTTTTGGTTTGATGTAGATATCTGGCTCTATATCTTAGCAGAGAAGATAGATTTTAATGATGCTTATCGTTATGGATATGAGCGAGTAGGATGTTGGTTGTGTCCGAATAATAATGACAGAGATATTTTCCTTACAAGTATTTACATGCCAGAGCGTTCCAAGGAATGGAGAGAGTTCTTGATTAGTTTTGCAAAGAAGATCGGTAAACCAGATCCGGAAGAGTATATTGATTCTGGTGCTTGGAAAGCAAGACAGGGTGGAAATGGCCTTCCTGCAGCACAGGATGTGAAAATAAAATTTACAAACTGTACAACAGAGGAGCACGCTAAAATCTATAAATTATCAAGACCATTTAGTGATGAACTTGTAGGTATGTTTGTTCCATTTGGCCGTTTGGCACCAGAACTTGGAAGAAAATTACTTCATGAGACTATTGTAGTTGATATAAGAACGAATGTACCGATTATTTCAATTCAGCCGTTTAAGGAGGATGGCTTTGAGTACGCTGTGAAGATCCGTACTATGAATGTTGCAGATCATGATGCTCTTCAGCGAAAAGCGGGCTATCAGGTAAGAAAGTTTAATGCGTGCCATAGATGTTTAAAATGTGAGTCTGTATGTAAAGCCGGTGCAATTACCGTTATGGCGGATGATTATTTTATTAATCCGGACAGATGTGTTCATTGTGGTCAATGCGTGAATCAAAAAATACTACGTGGTGGCTGTATGATGGACAAATACCTTAGAACGAAAGACTAAAATAACTAAGATGGAAATTGGAGAATAGATATGGCTATGAAATTCAGAGCCCATGAGACATTCTTTATCCGTAAAGGATGGCTCAGCAAAGGAATGAAAGCAGTGAAAAAGGATGCTGCAGTCTTTATTTCAAAAGAAAAGAATCCGATGGATGTCCTCGGTATCGGTTCAAACATGGTAAAGTCCATGCGTTACTGGATGCAAGCAGTGGGTATCACGGAAGAGCCAAACAAAGGCAAAAGAAACCAGAGTTTTACAACTCTCGGTGAAAAAATTTATGAACATGATAGATATATTGAGGAGATTGGAACATTATATCTTCTTCAGTATCGGTTGGCGTCACAGAAGAGTTTGGCAACTGCTTGGTATTACTTCTTCAATGTGTTCAATATGATGGAGTTTACCAAAGAAGATTTTGTTGCTGCTCTTAACGGATATGCTATTGATGGTGGAGAGCCAGCAGCAATTCGTTCCCTTACAGATGATTTCAATTGTATCGTTGGTACCTATGTTCCAAGATATAAGACAAATCCAGGAAAAGTATCAGCTGAGAATAACATTGACTGTCCGCTTGGCGAACTTGGGCTTGTTGATATCGTAGATAAGACCAAAAAGGTTTATCGTAAGGTAACTCCTTCCGCTGCAAGCATTGAGCCATGGGTTGCACTTGCTGTAATCATGGAACAGGCGGGAGATGCAACTGAAGTAAGATTGAATGACTTGCTTACCGGTACAAATAACATCGGTAGAGTTTTCAACCTTGATGTAATTACTATGATCGACGTACTTCATGAGGTTGAAAAGACCGGTGCAATTAAGATTATTCGTACAGCGGGTCTAGACATCATCCGCATTGATCAGAGATATACCTTTGATGAATGCGTAGACAAATACTATGACACGATAGAAAGTGGTAGGAGATAAACATGGTAGATATGATTTCAGTGGCGACTGGATTCCAAAGCTCTGTTAATATTGCATACGATATTAACGATGAGAAAAAACTGAAGAATTATATTCCGACAAAATCTGCCCTTCAGCTCTTAGAAGATATTCTGCTTAGCACGGGGAAGGATTCTACAGATAGAGCAAGGATTCTGATTGGTGCTTATGGAAAGGGGAAGAGCCATATCGTGCTCATGATTTTGTCTATTCTTATGAAGAAAAATATTTCTTTATTTGAGAAGCTAATACCGGTGATTGAAAAAGAAAAGCCGGAGCTATACCAGTTGATACAGAATTATTATGCTGGTAATGGCAAAATACTTCCGGTTGTAATTACCGGAAGCAGCAATTCATTTACTCAGGCATTTCTCTTAGCTCTTCAGCGTACACTTACTGAAAATGAGCTGACAAACATCATGCCTGAAACAAATTATCAGGCAGCAATCAATACAATTAACCGTTGGAAGGAAGAGTTCCCGGGGACTTTTGAGAATTTAAAAAAACATCTTGATGGTTCTGCAGAGGACTTTGTGCAGCGCCTTGCGAATTATGATCCATCGGCATATGAATCTTTTGAGAAAATGTATCCTTCTCTTACAGCAGGTAGTGCTTTTAATCCATTCATTGGATTTGACGTGGCAGACCTTTATGAAGAGGTTATTAAAGCGTTAAAACCAAAGGGATACACAGGTATTTACGTAGTCTATGATGAATTTAGTAAATATCTTGAGAATCATATCGTGGATGCAACAAAGAGCGATACTAAGATGCTTCAGGACTTTGCAGAGAAATGTGGAAGAAGCGGTAATACTCAGCTTCACTTGATGCTAATTTCTCATAAGGAAATTACAAGCTATATTGACCGTGCATCAAAGGCAATGGTAGACGGATGGAGAGGTGTATCTGAGCGATTCCGTCACATCTATCTTAACAACAATTTTACACAGACTTACGAAATTATTGCTGCTGCGATTGAAAAGAATGAGGAGAAATGGGAATCATTTGTTGGTGCTCATGATGTGCAGTTTGCTGGCATGAAATCAGTTTATGCATCACATCCACTGTTTACAGATGCCTACGAGGATGGTATTGAACGAGTAATCTATGATTGTTATCCACTTCATCCAGTATCTACATTCATTCTTCCTAGACTTTCTGAACGTGTAGCGCAGAATGAGCGTACATTGTTTACTTTCATTTCTGCAACTGGAGAATCCACTTTATCAGCCTTCCTTAAAAAGAATGATATGAGTGAATTTAATTTGGTAACTCCGGATCTGATTTATGATTACTTTGAGCCACTGCTTAAGCAGGAGGTTTATTCTGGAAATCTTCATAAGTATTATACGCTGACATCTTCGATTCTACGAAAGATTGATCCGGACAGTCTTGAAGCAAAGATTATAAAATCCATCGCTCTGATCTATATCCTAGAGCAGTTCGAAAAACTTCGTCCTACAGTAGATGAGTTGAATGGAATATATGCTGCATATGGTGCAGATGTTGTTAATGAGGCTGTAAAACGTTTGGTTGAAGAAAAATACGTTGTATATCTGAAGAGAAGCAATAATTATCTTCGTCTGAAAGAGACTTCTGGTGTCAATATTCGCATCCAGATTGCTGATATGGTCGCCAAGAGAGCAAATAAGCTGGATATCAAAGCGGTTCTTAACGAATCAAACTTTGACCACTATCTTTACCCTTCAAGATACAACGATGAAAAAGAGATGACCCGTTTCTTTGATTTTCGTTTTGTCGATGCCGCTGAAGTAACTGCAGAAACAGACTGGGCAATTAAAAGAGAAAGTATTAAGGCGGACGGCGTTGTATTTGCTATCATTCCAAGTGATGAAGAAGACATTACAAAAACGAGAGAGATTCTTTCCACTGCGGAGGGATATGAAGATTGTGTTTTTGTTGTCCCAAATAAATATCATAATATCCAGCAGATTGTCTCAGAATTTGATGCTGTTCAAGCACTGATGCAGACAACAGGAGATGATACAATTTTGTTCGAGGATTATGAAGTTGTATATGAAGATTTGAGAGATGTTTTAAGAGCTTTTATAGAAACCTATACAAGACCTGAAAAGAAGGGGGCAGAATATTATTATGCTGGTGAACATAAGAGTATCTCCCGTAAATCAGACCTGACAAACCTGCTTTCCATGATATGCGACAAGCTGTATGGCTTAACTCCTGTTATAAACAATGAGGTTATCAATAAGGAAGAGCCTACAACGGTAGCAATCAACAGTAGAAATAAGTTGATTGCAGGACTTTTAAGGACTGAACTTGAATCAAATCTCGGTCTGATAGGAAGTGGTCAGGATGTATCCATCATGCGAAGTACAGTGATCAACAATGGTATTGTTACAGAGCAAAACGGGCGCGTAAAAATTAATCTTAAGCCGAAAGATGAGCTTCTTGCAGGCATGCTTTCTGTTATTGAGGAGTTCCTTACAGACGCTAGAAAAGATAATGGTGGGTGTTTTGCGGATTTATATGAGAATCTTACCACTACAAAGAAGCATATTGGTATGCGTAGAGGCCTGATTCCAATTTATCTTTCAGCAGTGCTACATGAGTATAAGAAAGAGGTTGTAATCAGTGATCGTTTTGGACAGGTGACTCTGAATGCAGATGTTATTGAACAGATTAATGCGGAGCCAGCAATGTTTACAGTTTCCTATATTGACTGGAATCCGGAAAAAGAAGCGTACTTAACTGCTTTAGGAGATGTTTTTGGAGATTACATGGTTGAGGATAGCGCGGCGACATCATATGAACGTGTAATGATTGCCATGAAGAGATGGTACATGGCACTTCCAAAGTATGCCAAGAATACAAAGACTATCGCTGGTAAGAGAATAGCAAAAACAGAACGATCCTTTTTGCAGGAGATGAGAAAAAATGTGGGAAGCTATGAGTTACTGTTTGTCATTATTCCTAAGATTTATGGTGTAGAAACGGTTGATGCTTTCCTTGCTGAGAGAGTAAGAATGTCAAAACAGCTTTTTGACGGAGCACTTGGAACACTTAAGGACGAAATCAATCAAGTAATGAGAACTATGTTCTGTACGTTGGATATAGCAAGCTGTGAGAAAATGTCATTACCCTCAATCATTCGTGACTGGTGTGAGAAAATTGATCAGGCTGCATTTGAGCAACTGTTTACAGATGGGACAGAGCGTTGTCTAGCTCTTTTCAAGGCTATTACAAACGACGAGGATCTCTTTATTACGAAAGTGGCAAAAATGGCGACAGATCTTCGTTTAGAAGACTGGGATGAGGATGTTGTGATTATGTTCAATAAGAATATGGAACAGTATCGTAATACCGCAGAGAGTTTCTGTCATATAGAAACCAAGGACAAGGAGTCTTCTACAAACATTACTGAAGATTATGAACTTACATTCAAGGACGACAGGGGTAAGGCTATTACCAAACGTTTTGCAAAAGTTGAAGAGACTAGAAGAGGAAAACTCCTGTATAACGCAATTGTATCCCAGCTTGAATCAATGGGACAGGCGATAAGCGAACAGGAAAAACGCCAGATCCTTATGGAAGTCCTTAAGGAAATGTGTTGAAAGGAGTTGTAAATAGCATGGCATATTTTGACAATGCTGCAACAACTTATCCAAAGCCTGAGTGTGTATATGATTATATGGATAAGTTCTATCGTGAGAGTGGTGGAAACGCTGGCAGAGGAAATTATGAACAGGCAAAAAGTGCAGGCGAACTGATTTCTAATACCAGGGCGATGGTTAAGGAGTTGCTTCATTGCCCTGTGAAGCAGGTTATATTCACACCGTCAGCAACGATTGCTTTAAATATGATTATCCAGGGAAATGTGGAGTGCGGAGCGCGAAATATCTATATTTCTCCATTTGAGCATAATGCGGTTACACGTGTCCTGCATCATTTTGAAAAATCTGGACTGATTCAGGTGTTTCAGTTATCTGTTGGTGTGGACTTGAAATTCGACATTGAACGTATTAAGTATCAATTCGAAGAATCAAAGCCAGATCTAGTCGTGGTATCACACGCAAGTAATTCTTTCGGAGTAATAGCTCCGGTCGAGGATATCTTTGCACTTGCGAAGAAGTATGGGGCAAGAACATTGGTTGATATGGCTCAGACGGCAGGACTTGTAGATATCAACGTGGGATTAGAGACTTTTGATTATGCAGTATTCGCAGGTCACAAGACATTATATGGGCCGACCGGTATTTCGGGATTTGTAATGAATCCATCTGCAGACTTTCCGGCAACAATCTTTGGCGGTACGGGATTTGAGTCTGCAAATCAGGATATGCCGAAATCACTGCCACAGAAGTATGAGGCGGGAACGCTGAATATCGCTGGGGTGGCAGGCCTTTATGCTGCGCTCAAGTGGAACCAGGAGACGGGAATCGAAAAGATTTGGAGTCAGGAAGAAGAACATCGAAGGAAACTACTTGATATCCTTTCTAAGTATGATTTTATTCAGTTAGTAGGAGCTGGCAAAGATGTTCCTTATGTGGGTATTGTTTCTTGCCTGATTGATGGCATCAGTAGTGATTCTGCAGGCAGTATTTTCAGCGAGAAAGGAATTTCAGTACGTACCGGGCTTGAATGTGCGCCTCTAGCACATCAGTTTATGGGGACATACCCTGCCGGAACAATTAGGTTTAGTGTTGGGTATTTTACTACAGATGAGGATTTCTCACGACTTCAAGATACATTGGATTATATTGAAGAAAATATATAGAGGAATTCTTATATTTATTCTGAAATGATTACGACTGCATAAAAAGAAAGGAGTACATGGTTCTTCGCAAAGATTACCATAGGAAGAGAATATGAAAAACGAAAGATACATTTCATATCTTAATTCATTACATAATTACAATGCTCAGAATCCAAATGCATACGGCGAGAAGAATGTTGGAAATGAATTTTTTCAAGAAACAGCTGTTAAAGTCGGTTTGTGTTCTTATATTCAGATGCAATTCCTTAATGAGGAACCACACATTCTGGTTTTAACAGGACATGCTGGAGATGGAAAAACGAGCATAATGTATCAAGTGCTTAGAGAATTTAATATCGCTTTTGATACGGAAGAAAAAATTTCAGATGTTCAGCTGCCTACAGGAAAAACTTGTAGATGTATTAAAGATTATAGTGAGTTGAGCGATGCTGATAAGCTTTCTGTTTTAAAGGAGTGCATTACATTTCCTCAGAATGGAAAGTATGTATTTATGGTTTCAAATACAGGTCCATTAATTAATACATTTGGAGAACTTTTCGGCGAAGATGAGAAGGAAATAGCCAGAATCAATTTAATTGATGCGATGGATGACAATTCAGGTGGGGTTAGAGACATCAATGGCTATAAACTAAGTGTTATTAATGTTGCCTCAGTAGATAATACTAGTTTTGCTGTGGCATTTGTAAATAATCTGATTAAGGATTCACTATGGGATAAATGCGAAGACTGTCCTAAAAAGGGATATTGTCATATAGTAAATAATAGAAACCTGATAGTAAGTAATAGACAGCAGGTGCTAGATTTCATTAGGAATCATTACATTTGGCTTGTAGAACATGGCAAAAGATTGACTATTAGAAGTATGACCGAACAGTTGGCCTATATGCTTACAGGAGGCATAGACTGTAAGCAGGTGATACCAACTGAAAAAGATCAATTTTTATTCTTTAACTTGTTTTTTGGTTACATCGGTCTTAAAAATAATGAAAAAGCCAATACTATATTAGCGATTAAGGAAGCAAAAGCATGCGGATATGACAAAAAAAGATTGCGTGCTGATGAGAAACTGCTTATAGATTGTGATTACTCTATTTCTTTTGGTAATTCAATGAGTAGTTTGCTGTTTGAATCTCATAAAAATAATGGTTATATTTCTGGATGGACGCAATTTTTGAGACGTGCATATATTTTTACAAACATTGAAACAGATGCAGCAACTAGATCAAGGGATTATGAAGATATATTTTCTAAGCAGTTTGAAAGATATCTTCAACTGAGAAGTGGTAAATCGACACCAGCTAAAGCAGATACTAATCTAATTGTTGATGCATTGTCTATGATGTACCTTGGAAGAATTGCGAATAGTGCAACGAGCGAAATTCCAATCACATTGAATAAGACATCCGGATTAATACAGAATGTACAATTGGTTACCGGATCTATTCCAACAAGAAAAGTAAATTTGGTACAGTGTGAAACCAAGGACAGTGTATTTGACGAAAGCAATAAGAGATATGAATTACGACTGAAGGTTGAACGAAATATATTGGATTGTATCATTAACTTACCAATGCTGAACTATTTTGAAGAATTAAAAAATGGTGTCATCTCAACTAATATTGATCCTCAATTGTCGCATGGAGTTGAGAGCCTTAAAGCTCAGCTGGCAAAGGAATATAATGATGAAGATGAAGAATTGATTGAAATGATTGTGTTGAGAAATGATACGAGCGTAGATTACCGATTAGAAATTACCGATGATCACAAGATTCGCAGTATGTAATAGGAGGCCACTATGGGAAATACTTATCCAAGAAGTGTTGAAGATATAGATAAACATATGAAAAGTATTTCTACAAGAGTATTTGGTAATAGATTTATGCCGGATCAGACCTTGTATGAATATTTAATTGAATTTCTCCTTGTATTCGTTTCTGCAAAAGATTCAGATGGCGAAAGCGGGAAAATGCAATTCCATGATGATGCAGAGGGATTGCTTGAATATTGGATAGAACCAAGGATGGGACTTCGCAGATTTATATTTTATGACAAATCAAGAAAAAATGGGATTGTGCCTATTGATGAGAGAGCATATCAAGAAATAATGAAAATTCTGAAAAACAATGTTATTGCAGATTCTGATGGAGAAAAGCAAGAAATCATTGAAGGAATACAGGATTTACTACATGGATATGCAGTCGTAATTAAGAAAAGAAATTGGTGCGCACAGACTTTGCTACCAGTTTGCCCTGAGATGGTTTTGTGCGATGCGATGCCAAACCAAAAGAATAGAAAAGCATTGGACTGGTTTGGTGATGAGGATAAGATAGATAGCTCGTTTGATTTTGATAAAAGAAACTTTTTGGCAAGGGGTGGAGAAGTGTACTACCTACACCTTTTACAAGCTCTTGAAAAAAACTCAGAGAAAAAGGGATTACTAGAAATACTTATTCGGGATCTTATGGGCGGTGAAAACAATAAACTCTCTTTGATTTGTCAGGTGATTCAGAAGTCTTGGGAAAATGCAATGAGTTTTGATCGTAGTTCTTTGATTAAACATATGAAGTTATCGTTTATTCCAGAAGATGCTTACGCAGAGTGTGGAGTATATGCGGTAGATGAATTGATTAACTATCTTTCGAGTGAATTGCCTTCCATTACGCGAATTGAGATTTTAGCAAAGGGAATGATGTATCAAATTATGCGTATGCTTTCTTGGAGAGTGGACAATTACCTTGGAGTCGAGAAGAAAAAGTGGATTGTCGATATGAAAGGTGGATCGACAGATACAGTAAAAAAGCTTGCTGCGGAAAACTTCAGAAGTATTCAGGATGGGTTTATGACAGCTTTGAACAAATCTGCACGTGAAATTGGTATTCTTGAAAAAGAGTATATGACAAAACTGAATAAAGCAAAGAAATCATCTTTAGATGTTTTTAGGGCTAAAGGAAAAGAAATGCAGTGTATTATTCCGACCAACGGTCAATTTGAACGTTTTAGTCTTTCTGAAGATATAATTCGGTTTTTGGTTTTATCATTAGTGCCACCTAAAAAGAAAATGACACTTAATATGTTTTTGGAGAAATTATATATTCATTTTGGGATTATCATCGGACCAGAGGAATATAGAAAATCCATTGAGAGTAACAACAAGTTGGATGCATCTTTGGCGAATTCATTCATAGAGAATGTTAATGCGTTTCAGGGATTCTTAAAATCAACAGGATTTTTAAGAGAATTATCTGATGCAACATCGATTGTAGTTAATCCGTATAACAATGTATTGGAGGATTGATTATGAA
Source organism: Eubacterium sp. UBA3279 (assembly GCA_002361775.1). Classification (GTDB taxonomy): domain Bacteria; phylum Bacillota; class Clostridia; order Lachnospirales; family Lachnospiraceae; genus Oliverpabstia. The sequence goes on along the minus strand of DETV01000105.1, from coordinate 59,669 downwards.
ATTTATTGTTAATAAGACAGTTGAAATTATAAAAAGAAATATTCCAGCTTCAGATGGCGAAACTATGATTCGAATTGACGGTTTCGAGGATATTCGTTTTTATGATGCTCTGGCAAGAGCAATTACTCACGAATTTGAGGGATCAAATCTATCTGTTGATATTAAGTTGGCAAACAATAAGTGGCAATATTTCTCAAAAGATTCAACTAAAACATCCTATCTTCATTCACTAAAGCAGCATGGATGGGTGGCTGAAAATGAAAGTATAACGAGATATAGAAACCTTCATAAATCTAATATTCTTATTTTGATGGGAACCGAATTAGAAGAAGATAAAGGCGGACTGCTTAATTGCTACTGTATAACATCGGATACAATTCTTGTAGACATAGATTGTCATTATAATGAAGTGTTTTTGTATCTGTCTGAATTTGGAGATTCAGAAAAAAACATTATTGATAAGTTATATGGTGATTTGTTTGAATATGTTCCAGCAGATGTTTATCGATTAAGTAATATTGCTGATGAATGGGAAAATCATATTGCTGATTTAAAGGATTTCATTAACCTCTTTTTTGCCAATTTAAATACTTGGGGACTGCCAAAAAGAGAAAGAAATTTGCCAACTAGTAAAGAATTGCGCGGAAAAAAGAATGTTTTGGAATTGCAGAACAAATTTATCAGTCGTTCTATGTTTAGAAGAATGACGATGAAGCAATATGCAGATTATCAAGCTAAGATTGACAAGTATAAAGCGGATAATGGTGAATATGGGCCAGATTGGGATGGTTGGTCGGAACAGAGTATTACTGGGTATGATCAATTTGCAAAAGTTGTTATGGAGTATACTCGTGGTGAGAATGTAGAGATTAACCGAAAATTACTTGAGGGAACTGACTTTGATATTGTAAGTAGTGTTTTGGATATTAAACTTGTTAGACCTGTTGTTGAAAGAAAAACAAATATTAAGTTAATAGGAAATCCACTTCCAGTATTTACAAAAGCCCTACTGTATACGTTACTCAATTGTTCTGGAGAAGATGTAGAAAGGATTTCATTTGCAATTTCCCAGGGAACCATTGTTAGTTTGTATTCCGAAGCAGAAGACATAGAGGAGAAAGAACAGCTGGTTGAAACATGGAAGACTATTTGCAGACATGTGAATGGTATTGTTGAAATTATTAATCAGCGTTCATGGAGATTAAATGATGTTGATGTTGAAATATCAGTATATCCTGCCAATATCTTTTCACCGCAAAGTGCATTTGTAAATGTTGAGCAAGGAATTATTAAGGCAGCTGCAGCAAATAGAACTATTAGTAAAATTGAGTTCTCGGCAAAGTGCTATAGAAGCGATGGAACATATGCGGCGAAAATTAGTCCCCAATTCACGTGGGAGTTTGCAGATGTTAGTGCGTGGGTTCATGATTACGCAGATATTTGTAATCAAGATGTATGTATCGATGAAAATATCAGTTACATTCCTTTGGCTCAAAACAATAAAATGTCCGCTCTGATTTTTGCAAAAAGTGAAGAGGAATTCTATGATTTATATGATGAGAGTTCTCTTCTGTTTTCCTTCAATCTGATGGATTACATTCAAAAGAACAATAGTACTTCAAATGCAAAATATACTGCACAGTTTTTAAAGCTTGGTTATGCATTCTCAAAATTCATAAAAACTGTAAAGCAAGATGGTTTATATGTATCGATAGGCAAAGGGGCAGAATCAGAGGCAATAAAATTAGTAAACGAGTATGTTACTACATCAGAACTATTAACGGAAAATACACTACCCGAGAATCTGCGCTGGATTTTGGATGTGTTTATTCATGCATTCAATATTGAAGCGGATACTACTGTAATTACAAAAGAAAATGATGCTAAATGCTGTATTGTTCCACCTTGGCATCCAGCAACTCTTCAGAAGATGTTAGATCAGACCATCTTCTTTTTGGATGGCTGTTTAGAGTGGTGGAATGATAATTCTGAAACCGGAACAAGAGCGGGAGTTAATTATGTAATCAATAATCTTGAGCATATGAGCATGATCCAAAGTGCAGTTGATTTATTCCCTTCATCTGGACAACAGTATTTTGGGTCATCAGCTTCTTTTGGTAATTTTTCTGTATTTGCCAGAAGTGATTTAGAGAACACAACGCGCCTTAAAGACATCATTCATAAGGATGCAATTTTTGATGATGATTTTGATACAAAAGAAATTGCACAAATGAATGATAATGCCAAAATGATCTATGGAGTAATCCGTGATTATACAAAGGCATTCCAGAGTGACAATAATCTCAGTCTTGTATTTATTAATCCAATAGAGTTGCAGCCAATAGTAGCTGCTGTATACAAGTATATTGAGGTGGTTAGAAAGAATGCTGCTGAGAGCAAAATTAATATTATCCTTAAGATTTTAGTTAAACCAGAAAATAAAGGAGGAAGAAATTATCTTTCATATTGGATGGATGAATTCTTTTCTCAGGATGCAAATGTTAATATTCGTACATATTTGAATGAATGGACAAGCGCATCAGATTTAGAAAAATTCCTAAATGGCAATAACGATATTGTTTTTATGATGGAATTGCTAACAGTTAATAATCTGTTGTTTTCAAAGGATACTGGAATAGAAATGCACTCTATTAGTGATTGTCTATTCCCAATTGTGTATAAACCAGCGCCTATTTCTGAAACTACAATTAAGCGAAAAATAGAATTATCTCAGCCACAGTTTAGTGCTTCATATGCACATACACAAATTGTGCGATATAGAAATAACATGGAAACTGTTCCTAGTGGTAAGTATATTGCTGTTCGTGAAGTATGTATAGATCCATATATTCAGGAAATGGTACATTCACTGCATACAAAAGCTTATTGGGTAGTTTGTGTTGATTCTGGTATGGATGGAGCTTTACTGAGAAATGATTCTGCACATAAAGATGAGTATTCAATTATTGGATTTAGTACCGGAAAAGGAGCATATGGACAGTATAACCTTACAATTACTGCCAGAAAAAGCATATTAGCTTCTATTGAGAGACGTTTATCTAGTCGTCTTTACCAATTATTTAAATGGGAAAAAAGTAAGATAGATAAAGCTGCAAAGGTTTGCATAAATGAAGCTGGAAAACTGGATGGAATTAGTTTATTCTCTGCAGTTAATCCAAAAGATCATAATGTCAATGAATTTATGGCTTATGTGCTTACATCCTTAAGAGAGAAGAAATCAAATAATAATAGCGCATTAAAAATAATGATCCATCTAGATTCATATAGACATTGGTTTAGTAGTGATATTGAAAAGGATGAGACGGCTTCTAGACCAGACTTCTTAATGTTGGAGGTTAAGAACACTGCAGATGATAGACTTCATTTGGATGCCACAATTATTGAGTGCAAAATTGCGGGTGTTACCACAGCAGATGAACACAAAGAAAAGGCATATGGCCAAGTTGTACATGGCATGAAGCGATTGTCTACTGTGTTTGACCCGGGATCTAAATCAATAAAACGTAGATATTGGTACGCACAGCTATACCGTGCATTAGCATTTGCACAAGTGACTTTTTCAGATAATACCCCAGAGTTTGCGGCAGTGTCAGCAAAACTTAGATCCGTGTTAGATGGAAATTTTGAAATATCCTGGTCTGGAAAAGTGCTTGGATATTGGATTGATATGCAGGGGGATAAAGAAACTGAAACTGAAACAGATAATTCCAGTATTAAGATGTTTGATATTCCACAAAAAGTTGTTCAGAGACTTCTTCTTGGAAATAACAGCTCTGTAGATTATGTTGCGGTGGATGAATCTGCATTGGCAAGTGAAGAAGAGCAATCTATGATGATTGAAAACCGTGAAAAGGAATTGACAAAAGAAATCAAAGAATTTCAGAAAAAAACAAGAACCGAACGTGTGCTGCCTTTTCCGAAAGCAGATGTTGTTTCAACTATTAAACCGGAAGTAGCGATAGATAAAAAAGAAAATGTTACTAAGAATGAAACATCAGTTATCGTTGATAACGGTTCATTATTTACTTCAGTAACTGAAACCATTCAAAAAACTGTAGAGAACGAAGAGAATGTTTTTGTTAGTGATGAAAATAATGAGCAATCTATTGTTACATCAAAACGGATTTTGACTGATGCGGGAAGAGTTTTAATTGGTAAAGATAAAATGTCAAATCCGGTTTATTGGGAATTTGGACATTCACAACTTGCTAATAGACACATGTTGATAACTGGCACATCTGGACAAGGAAAAACGTATAGTATTCAGACTATGTTATATGAATTGTCAAAAAATAATGTTTCAGCAATTGTTTTTGATTATACTGAAGGTTTTAGATTTGATCAGTTGGAAAAGTCATTTTTAGAAAAAATGGGAGATTCTGTTAAACAACATATTATCTACTATACTGGGGTTCCAATTAATCCTTTCAAAAGGCAGGAAATTGAAGTTGCAGGAATAACAATTCCAGAGAAACCGGCAGATGTGGCAGCGCGAATTGCTAACATATTTAAGCATGTTTATGATTTTGGAGATCAGCAGTTTTCAGCAGTTTTTGAAGCTGCCCGAAAAGGTATAATGAAATACGGAAACCTAATGAACATGAATCGATTCCAGGAAATGCTTGAGGAAGAGAAGAAAAATAATAGAACTGCACAGTCGGTTATTTCAAAAATGGCACCATTCTTTTATAGTATTGAATTTAATTCAGATGAGGAATTTGACTGGGGAACAATACTATATGCGGAGAAACCAGAGCTTAATATCTTTCAGCTTACCTCAATAGATAGAGAAATGCAGGTTATTATTACGGAACTAATGCTTTGGGATGCATGGTATTATACTAAGAAAGTAGGAAGTAAAGAAAAACCGTTTGTTGCAATACTTGACGAAGCTCAGAATCTTTCACATAAGTCAAATTCACCAAGTGCTGCAATTTTGACTGAGGGACGAAAATTTGGTTGGTCAGCTTGGTTTGCGACTCAATCCCTTAAAGTGTTGGCGGATGATGAGGTCGTAAGATTGTTACAGGCAGCCAATAAATTGTATTTTAAGCCGACAGATGATGAAATGGTAAAGATGTCAAAACAGTTGGATCCGACAGATGGAAACCTGTGGTTAAGTTCATTAAAAAATCTCAAGAAAGGACAATGTATCGTAGTAGGTGATAGAGTAGCTGCAAATGGTAGATTTGGGGCAACTAAACCTACAATTACAAATGTCATTTCTTTTGAAGAAAGGGAGTAAAAATGGGGCAAGTAGTGAGTTTGAATTTTCATCAAACTTTTAAACCAGAAACACAGTATATTTCCGCAATACTTGAAATTGCAGATGGTGCTGAATATAGAAACGTAAAAGATATCTCGGCATTAACCGGAATTCCAAACGGAAAGAGTAGTGGAAAGGTAGAACCACATATTTACTATGCATCTTTTATGGGGTTAGTGGATTGGGATAAACAGGACGGAGATTATAAGCTGAGCAGAACACAACTTGGCGAAATTGTGTATCAAGAAGATCCGGGTCTTCAAGAAGAACTAACAATTCTATTATGCCACAGCATGATGCAAAGAGAAGAAAAAGGTGCTCCATTATGGAGCACCGTCTTCAAAAAAATCCTACCATCATATAAAGCAGGCATAAAAAAAGATCTTTTACTAAAAGAATTAGAAAATGCACTAGACGGAAAGGTCACAACGAAAAACGTAGCTCCATTTTTTGGATCATATGATAGTTTCTTTGATTGTTTGAGGGTGTTAACAGATAACAACGAGACTATAGAATTGGGTGAGATGCCATATAATAAAGAGTTCATTTTCGTATATGCAATTACCTTGCTCGAATATTGGAACGAACATTACAAAAATCAAGATGAGATTTCATCTGTTCAGTTTGAACAATTACATTTTGGAACAGCATTTGGTTGGAATATGAAGACTGAATACGAAGTGCTGGAGTGTTTAGCAGACGCTGATATTATCAGAATGAATAGACAGTTGATGCCATATACAATTTTGAGATTAGCCAATGCCGATGATCTAGTGGGAGAGTTATATAGCGAGTTGTGTTAGGTGATAAATATGAGATATGGAGATCTTTTAGAATTTAGAAAAGACCTTTATTTTGAAGGTGCGGTTCAGATTGATTGGTTTTATGATCCGGAAAAGGCTTCAAAAGTAGCAGAAAACTTTGTGTTTCATGGCAAAGACTATTTTGGGGTGGAAGACGCAACCTCAGGTAGTAAAAAACGTATTGATACTATAAGTTTAGTACGAAATCTCACAGATAAACTGAACGATGAGAATGTAAAAGTTCCTTCATTAGCAATTGCAGATTATGGAACAGGAAAATCTCATCTTGCAGTTACTTTGGGGCAGCTCTTTTCTGGAGCGAATTATATGCCACAAACATTTTCTGCTGTAATTGAGAATATTAGAAAAATTGATGAAGAGTCAGCGCAAGCGATAAGAGAGAACTGTGATTCGAGAAATTTTGTCATGGTTATTAATGGAATGCGCGATTTTAATTTGCATTCTGAAATTTTACGAGCTGCACAGAGAAGTTTAGCGTTGTATGGCTTACCTGATGACAATTTAAGAAAACTAAATAGAGCGTTAGAAACAGCAGAGTTATTTTTTGAACGTAATTCTGTTACATCTATAGGTATATTTGAGGAAGCAGCTAAGACATACGGGTGGAATGAAAAGGGAGAACGCCTAACAGCAAAGTTAAAAAGGGAATTATTAACAAACGAAATTGCATTTGAAATAGTAAATGCTGCTTACAAAGATATAACAGGACAAGAAATCAGATGGGATGAAGGATTATCTGCATCCGCAATATTAGATATGTTAGTTTCTGAGTATTGTGGAATAAATGGAATGTTTGATCATGTGATTATTTTGTTCGATGAGTTTGGACGATACTTAGAATATGCTTCCGGTGTCAATGCGGCTAAATCCGGTGATTCTGCTTTACAGCAAATTTTTGAGTCTGTACAAAATGCAGATGGAGCACTTCAGGTCATTAATTTTATTCAGTCAGACATTAAAACTTATTTGCAGCGAGTGGATCAAACGAAAAATATTAGTCGTTATATCGGACGTTATGACGGCAGTGATAAGTATTATATTTCTTCAAATCTGGAGACTGTTTTCGCAAACCTTATTCAACGAAAAGATAAAAGTGAATTTTCCAAACAGATTATTTCTTGGCAGGAAAAGACAGAGAATGAATGGAAAAATGCTTTCTCGAAATTGAATAAATGGCTCATTACGAAGGGAATGTGGAAAGACTACCGACTGTTCCGTAAAGTTGTTGTTGAGGGTATTTATCCTATGCATCCACTATCTACGTTTATGCTTACTCAACTTTCGGATTATTTACAGAATCGTTCTTCACTTACTCTGATTAGTCAATACATAGAAGGAATTTCAAATAATGAAATACAAAACACTCCTCTAGTTATTCTGCCTGAAGAATTAATGAGAGGTGATCTTTACATTGAAATGCTAGCAGCTGAACAGGATGGAAAGCAACCATCACAGCAGTGCATTAAGTATGATAATGTTTTAAGAAAATTTGGAGATAAATTATCGGATAAATCGCTTGCGGTCCTTAGAGCAAACCTAATACTTCGAATTTTACGTTTTAGAACTACAGATTACAATGATGCGAAAGCTGCGCTGGCATTTGCTTCAGGTTTGTCGGTTAAGGAAATAGAAGAGGAACTGAACTGGTTAGAGAATGAGTATGCAGTCTTAGGTTATGATGATCATGCAAATGTTTTTGATTTTATGGAAGAATCAAATGGTGCACATGATTTTAAAGTAATTAAGAAAAGATTGATTGCATCTACACATATTCCACCATCTTATATAGCAAATCTGAAAATCCAAGAGATTGCTGGGGTTCTAGAATTACAGACAACAAATTTTGGAACCGTTCATAAGATTTCAACAAATGAGTGGAAATTTAAACAGGAACTCTATCCAATTGAAGAATTCACACAGGCACGGGCAAAGCAGTATGTTGAAGACTGGACAAGTTCTATTAGTTCTACAGTGGCAAAAGGTAGATTGGTCTGGTTATATATGAATAAAGATAGTGATTCTGCACAACTTGAAAAAGTACAGGCACTTGCTCAATTGTTTGATGGAATGCCGGTTATTATCATGTTGATTAATGATGAGGAAAACAGATTGTTTAACTATCTTACAGAATATTATGTGTTTGATAATATGGACGATCTTAATCGTAAAAAATATGAAAGGCATTTTACAGATGGCTTTGCTCAAGCAGAAAGCAACTTAAAAGATGAATTTGAGGAATTAAAGAAAAAGAGAATCCGGGTACTATCCACTGGAGTTCAGAGAATTACAACACGGATGGCAGCGTTTTTGACAAATACATTTGAAGAAATATATCCTAACGCGGTTTCCTTCTGGTTTGATGGTTTTATAACAAAGAATAATAACTTAGGTGCCAAGGCAGGAACTAATTATTGTTCAATCATCAAAATGCTCTTGTCTGGAACGATAAATCAAGATAGCATACATAATTTTTCGAGCGAGGTGAGAAATAGGATTGAAGCGATTCTTATGTGTTCAAGTAATACATCTTGGAAATGTATTAACAATCAGTATCGCATTACACCACCAGAAGATAAGCGCGCTAAGATTGTGTATGATAAAATCGTAAAGGATCTTACCGGTAATTCAAGTAAAAAATGTTCAGACATTTTTGATGAATATAGCAAACCGCCATATGGTATGAGTGAAGATATTATTACTCTGATGATAGCGGTTATTTGTGCTAATCTCAGTTATTGCTTGCGCTTTAAATATAAAGATGAGATTAGAAATATCAATAACTGGAAAGAGCTTGTCATCATTAAAGATAAAAAAATCAAAATAGATGTTATTCGTGATTCAACATTTATTGTAGTTGATGCAGGTCAAGTAGTTACAAAATACAAACGTCTGTTTACCAGGATTCAAGATAATAGAATTATGTCAGAAGTTGCCGCTCTTGCAAGAGAATTGGAACGACTTACAAAGACAGATGAAGTGCCGGAGGAAATTGAGACAGAGTATTTACTTGCGAAAAATCTTTTAGATAAAGGAGCAAACGCAAAGAGAGATTGGGATATAGTAATCGGAGATGTTGAGGAGCAATACGATGCAGCCGTTGAAAATACCAGTCTGTATAATGCCATTGTAGCAATGGAAAAATTATCTGATATATCCATTAGTAGATATTTTATGGATAATGGTTATGATTTTGATGAGGTGTCAAAAGAAAATCTTCAAAGTTTAAAATCTGCTATCGTAAAATTTATTGATGATAATATTGCTTCATATGTTGCAAATATGTACTGTAAATCCATTGAAGGAATGAATACATTCCGTAATCATAATACTAAAATACAAAATAAGCTGAGCGCACTTGGTTTTCAAACATATGCAAACATGATTGAGCGTCAGAAAAATAAAGAACTTGAAAATCAAGAAGAAATCAAATCCAGACAAGAATTACGTGGTGATTATAGTAAATATATGGAATTAAGTAAGATGGATAGATTTACATCTTATATAGCTATAAAAGATTTGCTGAAAAACGGAAAAGAGTTGTTGAAAAGAGTTGAGAAATATAAACTTTCTCTCGGTAAAGATGGCGAAAAAATCCAGAAAGCTCTTTCAGACAGGCTCTCTGTTTTAGATAAGGCAAAAACACGTATAGAGCAGGATATTGCAGATATCTGGGATGATCTGATGGAAATTAAGTCAGCAGATGATATCCATGAACTGATTGAACGGATCAATCTTGTTCTTCAAAAAGGTATATCTGCAAATGATGAAGAAGGCTTGGTTGAGATTAAAGATAATCTGTCTGAGTTACTTGATGAGGTAAATGGACTTGTAGCGACTAGTTCATCAAGAAAAGAATTCTTATCTAAATCAAAGCAGATACAAGAGAAGTATCAGGATTCTGAGTTTGATTTTGAAGTTCTTGAGATAATCGATGAGGTTATTGCGGAAATTGATCAAAAACTGAAAACAAAGGAAAACCAGTGGAGAAACCGTCATCTATCATTAGGAGATCGATCACGAAAAAGTGTTCATACTTGGAAAGCTGCTATTGAAGTTTTACCAGATTATTTATCAGAAGATACATTAAGTGAAATTGCATTACTTGATAAGGAAGCTGATGAATTAATCAAGGATGGAAAAATAGAAGATGTATTAATCTATTTCGAAAAACTTAATGACGATGAGAAATCAGAATGCATAGTAAAATTGTGCAGTTCTATGAATATTCAAGTAGTAACAAAAAACAATTAATAATTATGTGAGGAGTGTTGTAAATGAAAAACAATATTGGCGGAATGGGAAATAGTTCAGCCGAAGATAAGTTTATCGATATCTTTTGTGAGACATTTGGTCCAGAATTAAGTCAATATGTTTATTTACAATACCCTTTTTTGGATATTTACGGACGTCACAGAAGTATTGATTTTGCAGTTAATAGTGATTGTGGAAGGATTGCTTTTGAGATAGATGGTAATACATGGCATAATCCATCTTCTATATCTGAAGACAAATATACTGATGATTTGTTGAAACAGAACAGCATGATTCATGAAGGATGGAAAGTGTTTCGTTGGACAGATAAACAGTTAGAGAAGTGTCCAGATAGAGTTAAGGATGAATTGATTACTTTTTTGGGTATGTCACCCGCCCTTTTTTATATTGATGATTCTATGCCTGCTCAAAACGGTCAGGTTTTTGAATTGAGAGAGCACCAAGAAGAAGCATTAATCAATTTGAAAAGGATGCGAAAGGACAACCAAACGATAGCTTTAGTTCAAGGAGCTACTGGGTCTGGTAAATCGGCGATTGGCGTACTAGACGCTAAAGCAGTTGGCAAAAGAACCTTATTCTTAGCCCATACTAAGGAGCTGGTTGAGCAAGGCTATGCTAATTTTGCAAAGCTATGGCCAGAAGTTACCATAGGACGAATGGTTGAGAATTATCATGATACGAATCAATTTGTTATTTGTGGTTCTGTTCAAAGTGTTTCCAATAATTTGGATTTGTTTAATCCAGAGGATTTTGGATATCTAATAATTGATGAATGTCATCATGCTGCAGCTGAAACTTATAGAAGAATTCTGTCTTATTTTAAAACATATTTTACTTTGGGCTTAACCGCAACGCCTGAAAGAGCAGATGGTGCCGATTTACTACAGATATTTCAAAATATGGCACATAAATTGGATATTAAAGATGCGGTTGAGACAGGGATTCTCGTTCCGGTTCGCTGTATTAGAATAAAAACTAATATCGACCTCAAAGATGTTAGGTTTAGTGGATTTAAGTATAATTCTTTGGATTTAAATACCAAGATTATGGTGCCAGGGCGAAATAAACTAATAGTTGATACATATTGTGAATACGTGAAAAATAAACCAACCGTAGTATTTTGTACTTCCGTTAAGCATGCTAAAGAAGTTGCACAGTTATTTAGAGATAATGGAATTAATGCGGAGAGCATTTCCGGTGGCTTGAATCCAACAGAAAGAAAGCGAATTCTTAAGGATTATGAGGATGGAAAGATATCTGTATTATGTGCATGTGATTTACTAAATGAAGGATGGGATAGCCCACATACATCTGTATTATTTATGGCTCGACCTACTATGTCGAAAACAATATATATGCAACAACTCGGACGAGGGATGAGATTATGTCCCGGTAAAGAATATTTGATGGTTTTTGATTTTGTTGATAATGCAAATATATATAATTGTCCTTATTCTATGCATAGACTACTGGGCATAAATAAATATCATCCAGGGGGATTGGTGCTCGGAACAAAGCATGGTATTAAATGGGATAACGATATGTTTTCGAAGGGAGAAAAGCCGGAAGTATTGGTAGATTATCCTATTTATGCGACGGATTATGAACAGATTGATCTGTTTAATTGGCAAGAGCAAGCGGCTGGTATGTATTCTGTAATGGAATTGACTAGGCATATAAATGTAAGAGCGAAGCAGATAAGAAAGTGCATACGTGATGGAACAATAGTTCCGGATATGATAGTGCCGGTAAGTGAAAATAAGAGTTTTTCTTACTTCAATCCGAATCAAGTAAGTGAAATATGTACACGTTTTGGTTGGACTGAAATAACGAATAAAAACAGAAAAGATATATTTATTGATAATATTCGACGAATGCACATGGATCATTCCTACAAACCTGTTTTTTTGTTAGCATTCTTTGATCATATGGATGAAGAAGGTGTGGCTAGATTAGAGGATGTTGTAGAAAGCTTTATGGAATTTTATGAAATGCGTATGCAGCAAGGGCTAGTTGCGGAAAAGCGATCTGGTTTATTGACTCAAATAGAGTATACAAGAAAAGATATTGAAACCTTGATATTAACGAACCCTTTTAGAGTTTACGAAGAAATGGGTGTTATGAGACATTCAAAATATATCGGGGTATTGCAACTGGACAAGGCAATAGCAAAAAAACTAACAGAAGAAGATATCGAAGAAATACGTTTATCATGTAGAACAGGTTTGGCGAAATACTACGATTAATATAATGGAGGGACAAAAAAGTGCTTCTGTTTTCAACTATTTTGAATCTTAGCGATAAAATTAATAAAGATGCATTTATTGATATTGTACTGAAATGGAACCAAAGTGCCAAGTATAAAGAAAACATCGTCCAGGGAGTGTCCTGGAACGGCGAAAAGAATATTAAGTTTGGCACAGACAAGCTTTCTATCGAGATTATAGATTATCCAGAAAAAGATATTCTGGCTGTACGCCATGAAAAGATTACTTCGGGTGAAGTCGTTTGGGATACGGACTTTGTTGTCAATTTTGCAGAAAGAAAGATCTCAATTCGATTGGATCGTACTTTCAGCGAGGATGCTCTTGAAATGAATGCGGCATTCTCAACTCCGCACTTTATTTCATTGTTGATTGAGCATGGATATCTACAGGATGATCAAGATCTTCCTGTATTAAGAGATCCGATAGTGATTACAGATTGTAATCTGGAAACTGTTCAGCAGGTTGTAAGGAATAAGGAATATTATGAACTGCCTGTTGTTTATGTTGCAAAAGATTTTGCAGATAGGGATCCGCTTAGTATTTCCTGGTTGGCTTCCAGATTAAAGGGAGCGGCTCATGTTCTTGTAGAGGAAAGTAAAGAGGCCTGCAAGAAGTGTACAGAAATCTGTGGTGAAACTGCAGAAGAGTATGGTGCCGTTCGAATTTATTACCCTTCCTTAGGGGTAAATCGTAAGAGGTTTTTATTCCGCAGCGCTACTGGAAACATGGATGTCAGATTGGAAAAGGTCATCCGCCATGTTATCCAGTATTGGAATTCACAGCGCATGGATATCTTATATACCTGGCAGGGAGTGAATAGTTCCGTGTTGTCTGATAATCTTCAGAACCAGATCCAGAGACTGGCAGAAGCAGAAAGTGCAAAGCAGAGTGCTGAAGAAGAAATTAATCTGGTTTATGAAGAGTTTGATGAGGATATCAAGAGCCTCCAGAAGAAAGTGGAGGAATTATCAAAAGCAAATGAAGCTCTTCAGATGGAGAACTTTGGACTTCGTGCAAAGATGAATGCTTCCGATGCGATGCCAATTATTTATCAGGGTGATGAGGAAGATTTTTATCCGGAAGAAGTAAAGGATATGGTATTGGGAGTGTTGGCAGAAGCTCTTAATAATACGGAAAAAGGTACTCGTCTGTATGATGTGCTGGAGGACATTCTTGAAAATAATCCGTATCAGCATCTGAGTGATGAAAGAAAACAGAGAGTCAAAAATCTGTTTAAGGGATACAAGACATTAACCGGAGCAATGAAGCAGGAACTTATTAGTTTGGGATTTGAAATCTCGGATGATGGTAGGCATTACAAGATTACATATCAAGGTGATCCACGTTATATGGTTACCATCGGAAAGACTCCGAGTGATAATCGTGCCGGAAGCAATAACGCAGGTATGATTAATAAAATTATGCTGTAATGGATTGATAATAAGATGATTTATATGATAAAAAGAATCGATGAAGACCTGGATTTTGGCTGCGAAGAGTGCGATATGCGCATCAATCTGGAATCCAATTAAAATATACGAAGAAAGGACTGATCGGAATGGCTTCATTTGACCAGAAGCTTCGTACCCTACGCCTGATGGAAATCCTTCTGGAACGTACCGATGATACGCACATGCTGAACGCATCGGAATTATGCACAATTCTGGATCAGGAATATGGCATCAGTACGGATCGAAGAACGATATATACAGAGATGGAGATCCTTGATAAATTCGGACTGGATATCCAGCAGAAGAAAGGAAAGAATCCTGGTTATTATATTGGTGCCAGAGATTTTGAATTGCCGGAGTTAAAGCTCCTGGTGGATGCTGTACAGTCTTCTAAATTTATTACGGAGAAGAAATCCAAGGAACTGATAACGAAATTAGAGAAGCTCTGCTGCAGGACGGATGCTGCAATGCTTTCCAAATATGTTTTCATCGTAAACCGTCCGAAGACGGAGAATGAAACTGTTTATTACAATGTGGACTACATTCATACTGCAATCTACGAGAATAAGGAAATTAAGTTCCATTATGCAGAGTGGACTGTTAAGAAAGAACTGAAACTGAAGAAAGACGGTGCATTCTACGTTGTCAGCCCGTGGGCACTGACCTGGGATGATGAGAATTATTATCTGGTAGCTTATGATGCAGCGGCTGGAATTATCAAGCATTATCGTGTAGATAAGATGCAGAATACAGAGATCCTGGAAACAGATCGTAAGGGTGAGGAATCCTTCAAGAACTTTGATCTGGCTGCATTCGCTAAGAAGACCTTTGGAATGTACGGCGGTGTAGATGCGGAAGTCACGCTGGAATGCAAGAATGAACTGGCCGGTGTTATCATCGATCGCTTTGGACATGATGTATGGTTGATCCCGCAGGGAGAAGATCATTTCAAAACTAGAGTACTGGTATCGGTAAGTCCGCAGTTTTTCGGATGGGTAACCGGTATCGGATCCGGAATGAAGATTACTGGTCCGGAAAATGTGAAGCAGCAGTATAAAGAGTATATGCTGGACGTGCTTCAGAACTATTAGAACATTTAGCTGTCGGGATTTTTGCACATTGCTTTATGCTACATTTTAGGAGCAGACGGGGAGTCTCTAAAAAATTAGCGGGATGGTGATGTGGTGTGATGGAGTTCCAGACGAATTTAAAAAAGCTGCGTACCCAGGAGGGACTGACACAGGATCAGCTGGCCTTGCTGGTGGAAACCAGTACGGACACGATTGGAAGAATTGAGCGAAAGCAGAAGATAGCATCTTATGAGGTGCTGTTTCGTATCGCCAGATATTTCGATAAACCTGTGGAAGATGTGTTCTGGTATGAGTGAGAGAACAAAAGAGAAGGCTGATGCCGTTATGGATGTAATTTTCAGTGCCGGCACCAGCCTTACGTTTATTTTACGACCTTTCCGAAGGTTCGAAGCTCCATTTCAGATTTAATCTGGATAGGAGCATATTTTTTGTTGAGAGATATTAGCTGAACATTATTTTTGTTCTTCTGATATTTTTTAATATAAGCGTCACCGTTCAGATAGAAGATTCCGATATCGCCATTTTCCAGCTGGTCCTGCTGATGAACCCATACGATCTGTTTATTCACATAGACCGGTTCCATACTGTCGCCGGAAACACGGATGCCGAAGTCTGCAGTTGCAGGGACATCATCACCGACTTCAAATTCCTCATACTGATCAGAGTCAAGAAAGAGGCCGGTACCGGCAGAAGCAGGTTCTGTAAATACTTTAAGCGTTCTGTTTGTGATGTAGACTGGTTCTTCCCGGACATACATTCCGCTTTTGATCAGCAGATTCATATATTCAATCGTTTTTCTCTTGCCTTCTTCATTGAGCTGAGCGAAGAGGTTTTCTTCGATAGCAATGCCGAAAGTATCATTAATATTATCTATCCCAAGAATCTCGCAGAGGGCAAAGAACTGGATTACATTTGGTGAATTCACATTCTTTTCCCATTTACTGATGGATCCGGGTTTTACTTCCAGCCCTTTCTTATTCAGAAGATCAGCAAGCTGCAGCTGATTCAGATGTTTTTCTTTTCTCTTGGCAGCAAGTGTCATACCAAAATCTCTATACAAACCAGTCACCTCCCAGGGTATTAAATTCCTATATAGACTATAACGCAATTATTTTGCAAAAGCAAGTAAAAATAGATTATAAATCGAAATATTGCACATTTGCGTCTTTACTTCGAGTATAAATCGCTATATACTACCAGTATAACGAATCGAACAAATATTCGAAAAGAAAGAAGGTGCCGCATGGATCGTGTGATTATCCATTCCGATGCAAATTGTTTTTATGCCAGTGTTGAGATGTTGTATCATCCGGAATTTGCAGGAAAGCCACTGGCTGTTGGCGGAGATCCGGAAGCCAGACACGGTATTGTGCTTACGGCAAATTATATCGCGAAGAAGCATGGTGTAAAAACGGGTATGGCTTTATGGCAGGCCAGGCAGGCTTGTCCTGATGTGATCTTTGTGCCTCCTCGAATGGACTTGTATCTGAAGTTCTCTTCGATGCTTCGGGAAATCTACGGTGAGTATACGGATAAGATTGAACCGTATGGCTGTGATGAAGCATGGCTGGACGTTTCCGACAGTAGTTCCTTGAAGGGCGATGGCCGTAAAATCGCAAATGAGATCAGTGCCAGAGTCAAAAAAGAACTTGGCATTACGGTCAGCGAGGGCATTTCCTGGAATAAGATTTATGCAAAGCTTGGCAGTGACTACAAGAAGCCGGATGCGATTACAGAATTCAATCGTGAGAATTATAAGAGTCTGATCTGGAAATTGCCTGTATCGGATCTTCTCTATGCCGGAAGATCTACCAACAGGACTTTGTCGAAGTATGGTATTCATACCATCGGTGATCTGGCATGTACGGATCCCGATTTCCTGATGAAGCAGTTTGGTAAGATGGGACTTGTGATCCATTCATTTGCAAATGGATGGGATGAGTCACCGGTAGCTCCGGAAGGCTATTCGGCTCCAATTAAGTCCATTGGAAACAGCATGACCACTCCTCGCGATCTGGAAAATGATCTGGACGCTTATGATTATCGTATGCATATTGGACATCTGAAAAAGGAAATGAATAACGTGATCCTGATTTATGGATTATGTGATATGGTTCACCGGGCTATGACCCTGGTGAAGTATTTTACTCCAAATTTCGGAGAAGAATATTATGATGTGCTTTACGGATGCTACTGCAGAAGCAGAAAGGCTGCGGATGTCGATATCATGATCGAGCTTGGTATGAGCAGAGCGACATTTTACAGAAAGAAGAAGGCAGCACTGAGATATCTGAGCTACTATTTTTTTGAGATCGTGGTGCCACAGTCCGCAAACAAGAGATATAAACCTTCGTTTCCGGTGGAAGAGGAGTAATAAGGATTATGGGAAAGAAACTGTCAGATAAAAGTAGAGAATTATATCGATATTTAAAGGTACATTTCTCCGAAGAATTTGCAACAGCGATCACAAAATATCTGAGTACTGACTTTACGGCGGAGCGTATGCTTCGGTATATTAGAAATACGGGGAAGTGCAGCATGGAGATGATTGTCGATGAGATGCTGGCTATTTTGAATGAGCGTGATGCATATGTTCAGAAACAGATTGAAAAGAATAGGAGAATTGATTTGGACGATTTATTTATCAGAAGTTTTGATATTCGATGGAATGAGGAATTACAGGATTCCTATGTGTATCAGATTCCGGCGATTGCGAATATTGACCATTTTGAATTTAAGAGTAATATTACATTTTTTGTTGGAGAAAACGGATCCGGTAAATCCACATTGCTGGAGGCATTTGCTGTAGCATGTGGTCTGAACCCGGAAGGTGGTACAGCCAATTATAGATTCAGTACTTATGATGACTATTCGGATCTGGCTTCGGCAATCAGGATTCGAAAAGGTGTCTCTAAACCAAAATGGAGTTATTTCCTCAGAGCGGAAAGTTTTTATAACGTAGCATCTGCGCTGATGACTAAGTATAACGATGATGGTAAGATGCAGGATCTTCACGCCAGATCTCATGGAGAAAGCTTTCTGGATTTTATTCAGAGAGCTGATCAGCCGGGACTCTATATCATGGATGAGCCTGAGGCGGCTCTTTCTCCGCAAAGGCAGCTTACATTATTGATTCACTTGGTGAAGATGGCTCAGAAGGGTGCACAGTTCGTGATTGTAACTCATTCACCAATTCTGCTTGCTATCCCGGATGCGGATATTTTTTCTTTTGATGAGGGGAACATCCAACAGATTCGGTATGAGGATACGGAAAGCTATCAGATTACGAAGATGTTCCTGGATAACAGGGAATATATGCTGAAGAGATTGCTTGCAGAGGATGAGGAGGAGTGAGTCGATTATACTACGTGTAGAATGACAACCGTAATAGAAGTTGATAAGATTAAAGTATTGCAATTATTGTGAAATACTGTACGGGTTCAGGAGGGATCAGATGCTTAAGAAAAGAAGAAAAAAGGCCCTCGAGGAAGGACACACAAATAATATATGGAACAGGCACGATTTCGTAATATGCGGTTTGGGAGAAAAAAGCAGAACGCTGGCAATTGTTAAGCATATTAGAAGGTGCATCAAGTGGAGCAAGCAGAGAATAGTCAGAGGATATGCGGATTCGGATATTTGGAATATGTATGGATATCTGCAGGTATTACTGCCGGACATGCTGGAATATCTGAAAAATCATCGTTGCGGTTCTCCGGGTTATCTTGGAGAGAATTATACAAACGAGGATGGGCTTCTTGTAAACGATACTTGCCATGAGGTCTGGGATAAGATATTGGACCGTATTATTTTTCTTTGGAGAGAAACAGACGAAGAAACATGCTCTAAAAAGAATTCATACGAAGAGGAGTATATGAAAGCTCACGATGAATTCAGAGATAAATATGGTGTACTTGGGAAAAAACTTCAGACCCCGGAAGAACTGGAAGCCAACCGAAAACGAGGCGGCGGTGGAACTGTCCACTTTATGAGTGAACTACCCGAATACAAAGAAATATCGGAAAAATACATGGACGAAGAAAAGAAGTTAGAACAGTACAGAATCGCCTGTAAAGACGAAGTTATGGATTTGATGAAAGAACACTTTTTTGCCTTGTGGGACTAAAATTACTGAAGGAGGAAATGCTGTCCATGAAAGTTCTGAATAATGATTATTTTTTGAAGGAGTGAGAGGGATGACAAGAGGAATTATCGTTTATATAGGTATAAGCGGAGAGTATTGTGTATCGACAGAATTTAACGGAGATATGCATTCATATTCTCATGGACTGGAAATCATCGACAAGTATAAAAATAGAAAGCTGGTTACAAAATCAGACTATGTAAAGTTTGTTTCAGCATTTGACAGAAAACATTTTCATTATGGGGGTGAGGGAGATGAACTCGTACATTGTGGAAAAATTGAAGATGACAGGCTTGATTTGACTAGATTATATCCGGATTATTTCTACATTATTAATCACTCCGGTAATAAGATTTCCTTTACCTGTAGAAGTAATACATTTGAGTTGGATGATCAGGCAATGACAATTACTCATTTCGAAACAGTTGATCGAGTGGTTAAAATGGATCCGTCAAATAATCCAATGATTACAAAACAGAGATTCGTAGAGATTATGAAATGTCTGAATGCAGCACATGATTTTTCGAGAGAGTTTAATGATCTTATTTTATACATACCATGGTAAGTTCAATACAGATTATATAGATGGACCCAAGCTAGCCATTTCCCATGATGAGTTGGTAATTGAACTTTTGGAAGCAATCCTTAATGACAAGGGCGATATGATTGACTATTTCATTCATAAAATGGACTTCGGAAGGAAATCAGAGCCGGAAGATACTCTTTATGAAAATGGACGAGAAATTAACATCAGCACGGCAGAAAATCTTTATGATTATCTGACATCGAAACTTTGATATAATTATGGCGGGTGCAACCCACGCAGGCATGGTGCAGGAGTGAGATGCTCCGCCCTGCCAACTTAAGGAGATGATTATGTGATTTTGACATTATATGAACCTTTCCGCCATTGGTCGGAAACTGGTTCCGTATATATTTTATCAGATCCTCATTTTGGGGATTCCGATTGCAAATTGATGGATCCTAGCTGGATTGAGCCAGAGGAACAAGTGGCCAGAATCAATGCGTTGGTCATGAAGAGTGATACCTTTGTCTGTCTTGGTGATGTCGGTGATGCTTCCTTTGTAAAGCAAATTAGGGCAAGAAAGAAGATTTTACTTCTTGGAAATCATGACAAGAAGAAGGATTATAAAGGATTGTTTGATGAGATTTACGATGGTCCATTATTGATTGCAGAAAAAATTCTTCTTTCCCATGAACCGGTATATGGATTGCCTTGGTGCATCAACATTCATGGTCACGATCACAGCAACATTGAGTTCTATAAAGAAGGATGCAAGTATTTGAACCTGGCTGCCAATGTCTGTGGTTACACTCCGGTCAGTCTTGGCAAGCTGATTAATGGGGGAATTCTTTCTGATATCACAAGCATTCATAGAATTACTATAGACCGAGCAACAGAGAAAAAGGAGAAATGGCATGGAGAAGCAGTTTCCGACAATTGATAAAGTGAAAACCGGAAAGCAGATCCGCCGTCTCATGAATTCTCTGGGGCTGACGGTTGCGGATGTTCAGAAATATATGGGTCTTGCCACACAGCAGGCCGTTTATCACTGGTTGAACGGGCGGAGTCTTCCGAGTATAGATAATGTGTATGCTCTGAGTGAATTATTCAAAGTTCCCATGGATCAGATTATCTGCGGGAATCGGGAATATCAACCAGAGCAAGGATCCATGTATTATAGACTTAAGGCATATGCAAAACATCTGCAGATGTGTGTGACGGTCGCTTGTGAGAGAAAGGGCAGAAATCAGAATTGCTTTATAATAGAGGCAATGTAATTTAAACAGACGTTCAATTTTATTTTTTTGGACAGCTTGTAATAGTGCAGGCTGTTCTTTTTTTACTCATTATCGAGACTCATCAACTTGATACTTTCTGCGCCTCCGCTCCTGGATTTGAAACACGAGAACAAGATTTCAAATTCAGGAGGAAAAGAAGATGTACGTACAGCATCCATATAAATTCGAAGGAAAATATTACGCAAAGATTGATGGAGTATTCTATGAGATCTCCAAGGAAGTGGCGATGGCTATGTTCGCCGATTATAGAAATGAGATTTATCGCAGTCGTAAGTGGGCACCGGATTACAGGGAAGAGGATCTTCAGATGGAAGAGCTTCAGGATCTGAAGATTGATAATGAGAAAGAAAATGCTGCAAAAAAGAAGGATAAGAAGTGGAAGCGAAAGACCAAGAGATGTGAGATTCTCGATTGTGCCTTCAGCACTAACAGCGATGGACTTTCTGTTGCCGATATGGCAGATGACACACAGCTCAGCCTTGAAGAGCTGATGATTTTGAAAGAGGAGAGCAGAATTCTCCATGACAAAATCAGTAAGCTTACGCTTCAGGAGCAGTTTATCATAGAGTCTATCTATTTTGAGGTCATGAAATAGAAAGAAGTGGCAGAGATTCTTGGCGTCACAAAAGGAGCTCTCAGTCAGAGACTTGGTACTATCCTCAGAAAGATGCGTACCATGTATCTGGAAGGATAAATAAGATTTCTTAAACTTTTTTGCTTCATTGCCTAAACTTTTTCTGCGTTTTTTGTATTTAGTAACTGAAAAGGTTAATTCTTAAGAAATACAGAAAGCGAGAATTCAGAAATGGACAAGAGATGTTATTCCGTAGTGGAGCTGCAGCAAATTTTAGGTGTAAGCAGACAGTGTATCTATGAGCTGCTCAAGAAGAAAGAATTCAGTTGGGTGATGGTCGGTGGCAAGTACCGCATTTCCAAGAAAAGTTTCGATGAGTGGCTGGACAAGAATCAGTAGAAAGAGCTGTTAGGATTGCATTATCGGCAAGAGATGTACATCCTAACGCTTTTTCTGCAGATGAGTTATGTTAGTACCATGGGAGGTGGCGCGATTGTATTACAATCCATTGACAAAGGAAGAAGAGTTTCACGAACTGGTGAAAGAGATTGAGAGCCAGAGTGCATACAAAAGGGTGCCTTCTCCGGAGAAAAAATACATGTCGGTAGCGGAAATGGGACGGCTCTTGGGTTTGAAGAAGACGGACCGATACTGGCTGGTTCACAAGAATTTTTTCAAGACAGAAGTGATCCTGGGGAAAATGCGTGTGGAGCTGGAAAGCTTCGAGAAATGGTATGCTAATCAGATCAAATATCACAAGGTTACAGGGGAGGAGCCTGGACTGGAACTGAAGCAGCATTCTTATTCGCCAAAGGATATTGCAGAAATTCTGCAGATTTCTGAATGGCAGGTTTACGAGGAGATGAAGAAAGCCGGTGTGGAATATATCCTGGTGGATTATTGGAAAAGGTATCCTAAGGAAGCATTTGATGAGTGGTACGGGAATCAGAATCGGTTCCGCAATGCCGAGGATCGTGAGAAGGTTCGTGACATAGTGGAAGGTTCTATGCGAATGCCGGAAATGGCCAGAATGTTGGGTGTTTCAAGATCCGTGGTTTATAACATTATTGATCGCTCGGATATTCTGAAAACCATTGAGTTTGATGGTCGAAGACGAGTAACCAAGAAAAGCTTTTATGAGTGGTATGCCAGTCAGGATCGATATCATATCGTATCGGAGCAGGCACCGGAAACGGTGAAGAAAGAAGATAATCGCAGTATTGAAACATATAGAAGAGCGGTTCAGGATCGTGATGGCCATACCAAAAATATCGGAAATAATGCATATCTGACGGTAAAGGAAGCTGCGCTTCTGGCAGGAATAAATCCGGCAACCGTACATAAGTGGATCAAAAAAGGAAAAATTGAAGCAGTTCAGAGTAGCAAGACGGTTCGTATTCCGAGACAGGCGTTTGAAAATTGGCTGCAGAGTAGAAAAAAGGAGGATCAGCATGGCATCAATTGTTGAGAGAAGAGGCAGATTTTGTGTCGTATATAGTTATAAGGATAAAAACGATAAGCGCAGACAGAAATGGGAAACCTATAAGACCATGTCAGAAGCAAAGAAGCGCAAGAAAGAAGTCGAGTATCGTGCGGATATCGGACAAATGATCGTGCCTCATTGTAAGACAGTGAAGGAGCTGCTGGAGGAGTATGTTAATTTGTATGGGAAAGAGGCCTGAGCTCTGTCTACATACTCTTCTAATGTGAGTATGATCAATAACTATATCATCCCGATTATTGGAGGAGATAAGCTGGAGAATATCAATACCAGATTTATCGAAAAATATTACCAGAGACTTCTCCGAACTCCGGCGGTGATCAATCCGGCAACCGGAAAGCGTCAGTCAGAGTATGTAACTCCGGCAACGATCCGGGATATTCATAAACTTCTTCGTAATTGTTTTCAGCAGGCAGTAAAATGGGAGTTGATGGCAAAGAATCCGGTGATCTATGCAACAGTTCCAAAGTATAAGAGCGCAAAACGTGAAATCTGGACGGCAGAGACTTTGATGCATGCACTGGAAGTCTGTGAGGATGATCGCCTGAAGCTGGCTCTTAATCTGGCATTTTCCTGTTCTCTTCGTATGGGAGAAATGCTTGGGCTTACCTGGGATTGTGTGGATATATCAGAGGAAGCCATTGCGGAGAACCGGGCTTATATTTATGTCGATAAGGAAGTGCAGCGAGTAGACAAAGCAGCCATTCAGGAACTTCGAGGAAAAGATGTGATTCTGGTATTTCCGGAGGAGAGTAAGAAAAACAAGACCGTTCGTGTGTTGAAATTACCAAAGACAGAGAGCAGTATCCGTAAAGTTTTTCTTCCAAAATCTGTGGCAGAAATGCTTGTGGAATGGAAGAAGGGACAGGATAAGATCAAGGAAACTCTGGGAGATGAATACATGGATTATAATCTGGTGATGGCAACACCTTTTGAGCTTCCGATTGGTACTTCTTCTATTCGTAAGGCTTTAAATGACCTGATCAGGGAACATGATCTTCCGCCGGTAGTATTCCATAGCCTTCGTCATACCAGTGTTACCTACAAGCTGAAGTTAAATGGCGGTGACATCAAGGCGGTACAGGGAGACTCCGGTCATTCCCAGATCAATATGGTCACCGATGTATACTCTCATATCATTGATGATGATCGCAGAAAAAATGCGGAACTCTTTGAGCAAGCCTTTTACGAGAAGAAGAATCTGGATCCGAGCATGCATGCCAATGTGGCCGGAAAGACAGTAGAACTTCCGACAAATGTGGATGCAGAGCTCCTGGCGAAGGTCCTTTCCAATCCGGAGATGGCAGCGCTTTTATCTACTTTGGCCAAGTCACTGGAGAGTAAATAAAGGGAAAAGCACTCTCTTTTCATTTGCGTCGAAATGGTAGCCAAGATGGCGACCAATAGTTTTGTTGGATCAAACTTGAGATGATATTATACCCGTTATACCCTTGATAAAATGAATAAATATGGGTATAATGGGTATAACAAGTTTGGGAGGTGTTACTCATGAGTCAGGAAGAATTAATGAATGCAATTGCCGAGATTGAACGGGAAATTGCCATATTGCCCGAAGGTAGCATCACAAAAAAGAAGATCAGAGATAAAGAATACTATTATCATCGAATCGCCAGGAATGGTAAGCGTGTAGAAAAATATATTGATTTTAAAGATGTTGCAGAACTTAAAGATAGGATTGATCGGCGAAAGAAACTGGAAAAAGATCTCAAAGAATTGAAAAAACAAATGATCCCGGAGAAGGCAACCACAAAAGAAGAACATCTGGAGTTTAAGACAACTGTAAGAACAGGCAGCCGTCTTCGCGCGCAGATTGTTGTAACAAAGAAATACAAGAAGAGAGAATGTATTCGTGAACTACGAGATTATGTGTTCGGCAGTCAGACAGATAAAGTGTTTGTAATCTATGGCCTTCGAAGGACCGGTAAGACAACGATGATTCGTCAGATTCTTACAGAGTTACCTGAAACTGAATTTCGTAAGGCTGCCTTTATCCAGGTGAGATCCAGAGATACCCTGGAAGATATCGATGAGGATCTAAGGCTTCTGGAGACAAAAGGTTTCAAGTATGTATTTATCGATGAGGTAACACTCATGGAGGACTTCATCGAAGGTGCGGCACTCTTCTCAGATATTTATGCTAGCAGCGGAATGAAGATTGTTTTATCGGGAACGGATTCTTTGGGGTTTGCCTTCTCAAAAGAGGAACAGCTGTATGATCGATGCATTATGATGCATACAACCTTCATCCCGTATCGTGAATTTGAGGAGGTTCTCGGAATCAAAGGAATTGATGAGTATATCCGTTATGGTGGAACCATGAGTTTAAGCGGTGTAAATTACAATGAAGATGCTATCTTTGCTTCAGCCAGAAGTGCGGAAGAATATATTGATACAGCGATTGCAAAAAACATCCAGCATTCTCTTAAGATGTATGAATATGGTGGACATTTCCGCTCATTATTGGATCTGTATGAAAAGGGAGAACTGACGAATGTAATCAATCGTGTAGTTGAAAACATCAATCACAGCTTCACGCGCAGGGTTGTTGAAAGGACATTCAAGTCGCATGATATTGCTGTAACGGCATCAAATCTGCTTAGAGACAGGGAAGCTCCTATGAATATCAAAGCACATATGGATCTGGATGCAGTGACTCGTGGTATGATGCAGATGCTCGATATTCTGAACAAGGAAGAGCAGAGCATTCAGATTGAAGATTATCATATGGCACAGATTGAGGAATACCTTACCTTATTGGATCTGATTATGAAGATTGATCTCGAATCATTGCCGGAAGTCAATCGAAAAGAAAGTGTGACTGTAATCACTCAGCCAGGTATGCGATATGCGCAGGCCAATGCGATTGTGTCTAATCTGCTTCTCGATGCAAAGTTCAGTGAATTATCGCTGGTTGAAAGACAGAGAATTCTGGATAGACTGCTCAGTGAGATCCGTGGAAGAATGATGGAAGATATTGTTTTACTGGAAACGAAAATTGCTCATCCGGAGAAAAAGGTATTCAAGCTTCAATTCGCAGTCGGAGAGTTCGATATGGTAGTTTTTGACCCAAAAGAACTTAACTGCAAGATCTACGAAGTGAAATACAGTAAAGAACAGGTTCCGGAGCAGAGCCGCCATTTGAAAGACGAGGAAAAATGCGCTATGACAAGCCATCGCTATGGAGAAATTACCGGAAAATATGTCATTTATCGTGGTGAAAGTGGTAGTCTGGAAGGTGTTCAATATCTGAACGTAGAGGAATATCTAAAGTCATTATAATTTTCTGTATTTCGGCCAGAGAAAATCTTGTGGATGTTCAGAAAGGAATGAAGATATGACCGATATCAGATATATTTCAACAAAAGAAGCCGCCGGGATCATGGAATTATCAACCAGAAGAGTAGTAGGATTATGCAATGCCGGAAAACTGGAAGATGCTTTGAGAAAAGGTCGCAATTGGATGGTTCCGGAGGAGACTGCATATGCTTACATTGGCGCTGAAAAACCTAAAGCGGGAAATGGAGCGATCCTTTCCCTCGCAGTCGGGAACACATCTTACATGGATGTAGTAAAGAATAGCTATTATGTAGATAAAACGCTTCTGATCCGTGATTTGATTGACGATCAGGTTCCAGTCATTTTGTTTACCAGACCACGAAGATTCGGCAAAACACTTGCTCTTGATATGCTTAAAACCTTTTTTGAAAAAACGAAAGAGGATACATCTATTTACTTTAAAGATAAACAGATTTGGGCATGCGGTGAAAAATATCAGAAGATGCAAGGTGCATTTCCGGTGATTTCCACCACTTTCAAAGATGCAAAGTTTTCGGATTGAGCCAGTACTTATGCGGCAATTAAAAATGTAATTCGTGATGAATTTATGCGTAATTTTATGTCTGGTGGCCTTAAGGATAACTCTTCTCTTGCTTTTGGCGTTCTTACCGGTATCCTGCGTGTGTCAAAGGAGAACATGATGTAATGAGCAGGGAGCTGATCACTTATCCGCGAACAGACAGCCAGTATTTGACAAAGATTCACGATGAAACAACATCTCAGACAGTAGATGTGCCGGATGATGTGGATGCAGAGCTGCTTGCAAAAGTATTGGCAAATCCAGAAATGAAAGTATGGCTAGCATCACTGGCGAAGGCAATGAAGTAATGAAAAATAGTGAAAAAATAGTGAAATTTTAGTGGAAAAATAATTCGTGAAACGATATAATAGTTAATGATGAAATGGAGGTGGACAATGTGATTAAAGTTACACTAACAAATGATATTTTAAAAATGATATCGGAAATTGATGAAAAGCGTTTTTCTCTCAGCACGATAGAAATGCCACCTGTTACAAAAAATAGACTTAGAAAAAACTCCAAGAAAAAAAGTTCATATGCTTCTAATAAGATTGAGGGGAACCCATTGACTGAAAAACAGGCAAATGAAGCCATTGATAGTGATCCTCACAAACATTTTTTAAAACCAGAACAAGAAGTTCGTAATTACTTTCTGGCCTTAAATCTCTTGGAAGAAAAGTTGAAAAAGAAAGAAGTTTTTTCAAAAGAAATGATTCTTGAAGTGCAGGCAATGGTCGAAAAAGGTGCTTCAAAAGAAAAGATAGGATTAAGAGGTCCTATGCCGCCAGGGGTGTTATTTGCAGTATATGATTCTGAAACGGGAGTACCGGAATATATTCCACCGGAGTATATAGATATTCCAATACTATTGGACGAACTTGTTGAATATGTAAATACTACAGATGATCATCCGTTGATCGTTGCTGCTGTAGTCCATTATCAATTGGTTACCATTCATCCTTTTGAAGATGGTAATGGAAGAACTGCCAGACTGATGTCAGGATATATTCTTGATTATTATGGATATGGTTTTAATGGAATAGGTTCTTTGGAAGAATATTTTGCCTATGATCCAGATGAGTATTATGCATCTCTACAAATGGGATTACCTGCATTGTATTATTCAGGAAGAGAAAATCCTCCTCATCCGGAAATTTGGATCAATTATTTTTTGAAAATGATGGAATTGTATTCTAAAAAGGTATATGAGTTATCAAAAGTGTCCGAGAACGATGAGTTAGAAGGAAGTTTGTCCTATTTAAATGCAAAAGAAAAAGAGTTTTTAGTGTTCCTGTTAAAAAAGCGATTATATGAGTTTACACCAATTGAAGTAAGTAAAATGATTGGTGTAACAAACAAAACGGTTATTAATAGATGTGCGAAACTTGCAAATAATGGTTTTTTGATTCCGATCATTGTCAAGACAAGAGTTCGATCCTATCGGTTGAGTGATTTTTCAAGAACAAATAAAAAAAAGATCTTGAAGAAATTGTCGTAGCAGAAACATGGATAATAGGTTCAGTAGCAGAATGTTGATATGATCCACTATATATGAAAAAGGAAGGGAATCTTATGTTGAATGTATGGACATAGTGAATTTACATTATCAGTAGTCAAAACACCGTAGACAACCAGTCTAAAGTACGGTATTATATGTGTAGAAATCAGTTCAATTTCATATTGTTTATCATTCTCGAATGCTTGAATGATGGTAGCCATATTTTTCATAATGGTGGTGACACGAATGTATTCCCCAAGTATTAGCTGATGCAAATATTCTGCGAATAAACAGGTCTTATCTAAGGCATATATGTGGGGTACAGAGATTGACTTGATTTGACTCGGAAGTAGAAAAAAGCCTTGACTTTAAAGAGCTTATAATGATAGTTATTGTCCGGAATTGACACTATATAGTCACTCTTCTAAGACTCAATTATAGGTTCGATTCCTATACGGCAAACGTTTGTTAGCTGGAACAATTGAAAAGATAATTAGTTGTATATAAGACAAAACAAGATGCTCGTTTGGAACTGATTTGAAAAAGTTGGATCCAGGCGAGCGTTTTTGCTTGGAGAAAAAGATGATAAAGAGATGTATTTGTTAAAAGAAAGCATTGAGAAGTACGGAATTTTCACCTCATTGATTGTCAGGCCGGTACAGGATGGAGTTTATGAAATTATATCTGGTTACAGAAGAAAACATGCGGCTGAGTTATTGGAATATTGAAAAGTACTGGCGATTATCCGTGAGAAGCGAACAGCAGAGATTATCAGTGAAGAATATATTGATATGGTTCTGATACCTGTACAAGCTGCATATTTGCCAGTTAAAGGGTTTCAACAGTTGATCAGGACATTTCTATGGTAAAAAAGAGATTGAACCGGAAATTGACAATACAATGTTCAGAGTGGAAAATACAGGGCGAGATAGAAAAAAGTAAAAAAACTGCTATACTACAATTCAGGATCAAGTAAAAAAATGATTTTAAGAATAGAGGTATGAAAAAATGGTAAAACCAATTATGAAAGATATATTTTTTCTGGGACAAAAATCTGAACCGGCAACAAAAGTTGATCTTCAGGTGGGAAGGGATTTAATGGATACGTTAGCTGCGAACCGTGAAAGATGTGTTGGGATGGCAGCAAATATGATTGGCGTAAAAAAACGAGTCATCATTGTAAACATGGGATTTGTGGATGTGGTAATGTTTAATCCTGTATTGTTGAACAAAGAGACACCTTATGAAACAGAAGAAGGGTGTTTATCCCTTCCAGGCGCGCGTAAGACCATAAGATACCAGACAATAGAAGTTGAATATCTGGATATGAATTGGAAGAAACAGAATATGAAACTTGATGGATGGACCGCGCAGATCTGTCAGCATGAATTGGATCATTTGGAAGGAATATTGATATAAGCAGCGTAAAATTTACAGGAGAGATGATTTATGAAATCAGAAAGAACAGATGAATTGTACAAGGTTTTAATTACCAAAGGATACCCGAAAGAATTTTGTGCAGAAATAGCCTATAAGAATTTGAATACAGATTATACGGCAACCAGAATGTTGGGATACTTGTATCGTTATGCAGAGCCTAGACTGGAAGATGTGATAGATGAAATGATTGCAATTCTAAGTGATCGAGAAGAAATCATAAAGAAAAAAGAAATGGAACAGGCGCAGGCTGTTATAAATGAGATTTATAGAAATGGGTTATAAATTTTTTTAAAACTACCCTATAAAAAGATGTTATACCGAAAGGAAATTCAGGAAATATTAGATGTGAGTCACCCAATAGTCTATGCCTTATTAAAGAAAAAGAATTCCGCTGGATCCAGTTGGATGGCGGAAAATACAGAATTTCAAAAAAGAGCTTTGATGACTGGCTTGATAATCAGCCGGAATAAAGAAAATCTGGGATGTTGGTTGAGTGGAAAGCGGAACAGGACAGCTTGTTATTGATGTAGGCTGTTCTTTTTTTGTGAAAATCCAATGTGGTTGGATTTTTTGCGCTATTATTTTCGAAGTGATGGTGATAAAGTAAAGATATCAAGTAACGGAGGTGGTTGTTAATTGGAATTCTATGATTCTATTGGGTCAATGATTAAATGGTTTATTGATTGCAGAAATAGAACAATAAAAGAAACCGCAGCAGCCATGAATATCAAATATACAACATTTTCAGCTCAGCTTAACAGTAACACGGTTACTGCGGAAACATTGATGAAACTAGCGTCTTATCTAGATATAGACCTTAATTGGATGTTGGTAGTATTAGGTTATCATGGACCCGTCAGTGCAGTCGAAAGGGAAATGATTCCGAGAATGCAATATGAATTTAGAAATTTTGAAAAGAAAAAGGTTGAAAAGGTTTTAGACCAGATTATTATTGAAAATCCCGATAGTACTCCGGATGCACGCAGAGAGTTGCTTAGGGTTTTTGGAAATAAGATGTTTTATCTTTTGGATGTCCTGGTTCCAGAAGAATATAACTTATATATGATTTCAGAAAGAGGAAAAAACAAATATTACGTTGACATCCCAAGAGATTCAAGAGGTTGTATGAACAGTTGTGCAATGAGAAGAAAAGCAGTGAGCGTTCTATTTGAAGGATCAAAAGCATTGGATATCGTAATAGAGGAAAGAAAGGAGCAAATATGAGAATTTTATTTTGTAATGTTACATATTTAAAGTTCTATGATGGAAGAATTGTGGGAGAATATAAACCGAAATCTGGGGGACGTTGGGTACGGGAAAATGAAGATGCACATGAAAAGTGGAATTTTTTGAATATGGATGGTTATTGCTATGGTTATGTACGAGGCAATGGCGATCAAATGCATATCGAAAAACTGGATAAAGTATATTCTCAGCAGGAGGAAGCGGAAGATATCACTGTAGTATGGTGCGCTTCTCATCCTACAAGAGGAACGGCAGTTGTTGGTTGGTATGAACATGCTACAGTATATAGATATATACATGATATGCTTACTACGCCTATTACAGGAATCGAGCGTTGTTATTGGTTTAGAACAAAAGCAGAAAATGCTTATCTGCTTCCAGAAGATGAAAGAGTGATAGAAATCGGAAGAGCTGCAAAAACTGGATCAGGAACAGGATTTGGACAGCAGAATTACTGGTTTGCAGATTCGGTTTATGCAAAGGAAAATATTATTCCCAAGGTGATGCGTTTTATAGAAGAACATCATGATTCCAGAATTAATGTTTTGACAGATGCATTTAACGAACCAGATGTATTGTCTCCCTTAACTCAGGAAGAAATAGATAGGGCAGAAGAACTGGGTGATGATGAGAATATGGAGTATCTTCCATATGCGTATAGAATGTATGCAGCTAATCAAAATGCGGATAATGCATACAGAATTGCAGCGACTCTGAAAAATCTGTTTCAATATAGAAGGTCTATAATATGGTTTGAAAAGACAATAGAACTGGATCCGGAAGATTGGGAAACAACTGGAATTCTTGTTTATGTATATCAGCAATGCGAAGAATTCCAAAAATCTGTATCGCTTGCAAAACGTTTATTAGAATGCCCACGAATTTCTGAACCGGATTTCAGAGATGAAGTATACTGCATCATGGCTGACGATTATTTTTTCAGTGGCGATATTGAAGAGGCAATTAAGTGGCAGGATAAGATTTTGAAGGAAAGTAAAAACAAAGATTTAATCGAGCATACGAAGAACGTAAAATGTGAATGGAAGAAGCAGGCCAGGGAGAAATCGTCGTTTCCATGTCTATGAATAGCAATAATGAGCAGATCGGATCTCTTGGTAGAAGCTATACGAGGAATGATAAGCAGATGATGACCCACAACGGTGATATCATTCTGTACAGAGGAAGTAACATTGTATTATTTTATGGTTCTAATTCCTGGGTATATACAAGACTCGGAAAGATAGACTTATCGGCGAATTAGGTGACGGAATTACTTAGTAATGGGGACATTGTGGTTAGGATTCGAATAAGTTAACTAAAAAAACGCTATGATGCAGAACTGATCGGGCTCGGTGTGGAGCCTATATTCAAATTGGGAATTGCATTTTCGGGAAAACGCGTAAAAGTTAAAACCATTTAAAATGATTTATGTCGCATAAAATGTAATTGTTTTTCAATTTTCATCCATTAAAAGTTGAAATTCCTTCATGTACATTGTTACATGATATGGTAAGGCATGATGTGCCTTGTTCCTAAAGCGAGGGATCGGAGGTTCAAATTTTCTTATGGATTGGTTAACAAAGCGTTCGATTGTTAGCGGAAATGCAAATAATGGGGCGTTTTTTTCGTGAGTTAAATTAAGTTATAAATGTATTTTGAAAATATTTTATAGATAAAATGATAAACCAAGCAACTCTTGTCAGTAACGGATGATTAGGTTGTTTGGTTTTTTTGTAAAACTGTTAGTTCCTTATCTGTATCTAAGTTAATCTTATTTCTTATATCTTCAATCTCATTTTTTTTCATTTTATCGTCAAAAAACATAATTAAAAATGTATAAGATTTAATTATATATTTGAATTTTCCTACAAGGAGGCTGCTCGGTAAATGAGGTGCAGTCTCCTTGTTTTGAGAAAATTGCAAAATCTTCAAAATTGACACAGTTGTACGGATAAGGATATAATAAAATGTAAAGATTTGCCGTTGCTGGTTTAATATATCTTTGGGGAAGATAGAGTGAAAAAATTGGAATTGATAGTATTTTACTAGAAAGAATGTGAGAAATGAATCAAAATGAAATACAGTGGGACAAGTTACTGAAGATAAAGACTACCGGGCGGGATGATTCCCATTCTGATCAGTACAGGTATCCTTATGAACCAACGCCTTATATGGTTTTGGAGCGTCTGGCAAACAGTGGACTGATCAGAAAAAGTAATACCCTGGTTGATTATGGAACAGGAAAAGGACGGGTATGTTTTTATCTTTCGTATCAGACGAGATGTAAAACAATAGGGATTGAATATGATGAACGGATTTATAAGGGAGCGGTAGAGAATAAAAAGACAGCAGTATCCGGAAATCGTGGGGAATTTGTTTTGTGCAGTGCAGAAAACTATGAACTTCCGGCCAATGTGGATCGGTGTTATTTTTTTAATCCGTTTTCGGTAGAAATTTTCCAGTCTGTTTTGGCAAGAATCTATGAATCTTATTATGAAAATCCAAGAGAGATATTGCTGTTTTTTTATTATCCGTCAGAAGATTATGTAAGTAGCCTGATGACTCAGGAACAGTTGATGTTCTATGATGAAATAGATACTTCAGATATATTTCCAGGTGGGGATAACAGGGAAAAAATACTGATATTTCAGGTGATTTAAAAAGCAGAATCATCAGGCCGTCTGGAGTTTATATATTCAATAGCTACAATAAATGGAGAAAAGGATGAAAGACAATTCTTATAAGTCATCAACAGAAAAAATTATTAAAAAGGATATGCACGATAAGATAGCGGAAGAGCATCAAAAAGGGATAAAAAGTTTGATGAAGATTCTGGGGGATATTTTTGTGCCAATTATTCCTGTGATTGCAGCAACAGGGCTGTTTCTGGGGGTAAAGGGATGTGTTTTTAATGACAATGTACTTTCTTGGTTTGGTGTAAGTACAGCGATGATTCCTGATTATATTATTACATTAGTAAATGTTTTGACGGAAACAACATTTGCTTTTCTCCCGGCGATTATTTGTTGGTCTGCTTATAAAGTGTTTGGCGGTTTGCCGATAATTGGGATTGTATTAGGGTTAATGTTAATTTCACCAATTCTTCCAAATGCATATGATGTGGCAGATCCAAAGAGTGGTGTAGAAGCAGTTATGGCTTTTGGGCAGATACCTGTTGTCGGCTGCCAGGGGAGTGTTCTTACAGCAGTATTTACCGCGTTCATTGGCGCTAAATTGGAGAAAAAATTACGGAAATTTATGCCTAAGGCATTAGATTTAATAATGACGCCATTTATGGTAATGCTGGTAACGTTTCTTGTGATTATTCTTGGTATTGGTCCGATTATGCATATTGTAGAATTAAAGTTAGTAGAAATTATAGAATTACTAATTCGTTTGCCGTTTGGAATCGGAGGTTTTTTAATCGGAGCTACTTATCCGCTTTTAGTTATTGCCGGGCTTCACCATACATATACAATGATTGAAATCTCATTACTGGCAAATACAGGATTTGATCCGGTTATTACATTATACGCAATGTATAGTTTTGCGAATATCGGTACGTGTTTGGCCTTTTTGGCAAAATCAAAGAATGAAAATGCGCGTCAAACTGCAACAGGCGCAATGCTTTCGCAGCTTTTTGGCGTAAGCGAACCTGTTTTGTTTGGTTTGCATTTACGCTATAATTTGAAACCCTTAGTTATTATGCTTGGAACGTCCGGATTAGGAGCAGCATTGGTGTCTATTTTTAATATTCAGTCAAACTCATATGGATTATCAGGTATTCCATCCTATTTTATGTATCTATATGACGGGAGACAGTTTGTTTTGTATTTGGGTATATCAGTTTTTTCGGTGGTAGTTTGTTTTGTTTTTACATATTTATTCGGTGTTCCGAAGGAAATTACGGAAATCGTAACGTCTTAAGGTCACTGGAATTTTGAAAATATAGGAGAGTAATGTATTATGGTGTTTGGAAGAACGGATGAAATGATTGTAGCCAGAGAATTTGATGAATGTTATGAATTGCGTCAGGTATGTCAGGATGATGCGGAAGCAGCCACAGCGGTTGAAGCAGCCTGCTTTCCGCCGAGTGAGGCATGTACTTTACCGATTATGCAGGAACGTATTAAGCAGGCGTCTCAATGTTTTCTGGTAGGAATTGAGCGAAAAACAGGAAAAATAGTTGGTTTTATAAATGCTCTGTGTACAGATGAATCGACATTGAGAGATGAGTTGTTTACGGATACCAATCTTCATGATCCGGATGGAGAGAATGTAATGATTTGCAGTGTGGCTGTTCTTCCGGAATATCGCAGACAGGGAATTGCCAGAAGTATGATGCGGGAATTTTTAGGAAGGCAGCAGGAGCAGGGAAGGAAACAGGCTATTTTGACTTGTGTACCTGGAAAAGTAGAAATGTATGAAAAGTTCGGTTTTACAGACAGGGGAGAATCAGAATCTACCTGGGGCGGAGAAAAATGGCATGAAATGTGGTGCATATTGAACTGAATGAGTGTTGGAGGGAATTTTAAATTTCCCATATATGTGGAATATATTTCATATGCCTGCAGCTTCGGATGAAGGTTTGCAAGAAGAAATTTCTGGATGTTGTAAACCTTCATCCCAGCCTATAGGTAAGGAAACGAATTCTGTATAGTCTCCTCAAAATTGTTGAGCTACAGAATGAATTTATTAGAAATCAACTTCTGTTCCATAGTATACGCAGGTGAACAGTTTTTCCATTTCAGCAGGAGTGATAGCTCTTGGATTGGAACCTGTACAAGCATCGCCTACGGCAAGCTCGGCAATTTTTCCAATCTTTTCTTTGAATTCATTTTCGTCTATTCCGAATTCTTTTAAGGTCTTTGGAATGTTTAATTTTACATTAAATTCATCAATTTTTTCGCAAAGGCTGTTGATCAGCGCCTGATCAGAGGTACCGGTTAATCCCATTCTGCGAGCAATCTGGGCATAACGGCTTGCAGCTTCCTGATTTTTGGCATTGTAGCGAATAACATAAGGAAGGTAGATAGCGTTTGCGCAGCCATGTGGAATATGGCCTGTGGAAAAAGCTGCACCTGTTTTGTGCGCCATAGAATGAACGATACCAAGCAGCGCATTGGAGAAGGACATTCCTGCGAGGCACTGTGCATAATGCATCTGTTCTCTTGCGTTTTGATTTCCTGCATAAGAAGCCGGAAGGTAGTCAAGAACCATTTCGATGGCCTGGAGTGCGAGAGGATCTGTAAATGCACAGTGAAGTGTGGATACATATGCTTCAATGGCATGGGTAAGAGCATCCATTCCTGTATAGGCAACTTGTTTTGCAGGAAGTGCTTCTACCAGTTCCGGATCTACAATGGCAACATCCGGTGTGATGTTAAAGTCTGCCAGAGGGTATTTAATTCCTTTTGCATAGTCAGTGATAACAGAAAAAGCAGTAACTTCAGTAGCAGTACCGGAAGTTGTAGGTATTGCTGCAAATTTTGCTTTTTTTCTCAGTTCAGGAAAACCAAAAGGTACGATTAAGTCTTCAAATTTTGTTTCCGGGTATTCGTAAAATGCCCACATTGCTTTGGCTGCATCGATAGGAGAACCTCCACCCATAGAAACGATCCAATCCGGCTGGAAATCCTGCATAACTTTAGCGCCTCTCATAACAGTTTCGACAGACGGATCTGGTTCTACACCTTCAATAAGTTCTACCTCCATACCGCCTTCTTTCAGATAGTTTACAGCTTTATCCAGGAAACCCTGACGTTTCATAGAGCCTCCGCCCACAACAAGAACGGCTTTTTTTCCTTTTAAGTTCTTTAATTCTTCCAGACATCCTTTTCCGTGATAAATGTCTCTTGGTAATGTAAATCTTGCCATATCCCATCTCTCCTTTTTTATAAGCATTGTACATAATATGTTAAAAAGTTAACAAGGTCATTATAGCATTGTTAACTTTTTAACGCAATACATTTTATTTTTTTTAAATAATATAATGTTGGAGTCAAAAATGTTTTGTGGGTAAAAGAATATCAGATGACAAAACTTGACAAGTCCATCATGTGTTTTATAATAATAATTGATTTGTCAAGAAAGGAAGGTATTATGGAAAATAAACAGAATAATGCTTTGGGTACAGAACCCATAGGCAGTTTACTTGCCAGATTTGCAATTCCCAGTATTATTGCCATGCTGGTAAGTTCATTGTACAATATTGTAGACCAGTTTTTTATAGGCAGAAGTGTGGGTATGCTGGGAAATGCAGCTACAAATGTGGCATTTCCGCTTTCTATTACGTGTACGGCGATTTCTCTTTTATGTGGAATTGGGGGAGCGGCTAATTTTAATCTTTCTATGGGGCGAAAAGAAAAGGAAAAAGCTGTAAAATTTGCCGGCGGTGCAATTGGTATGATGCTTATTTTGGGTGTTATCCTTTGTATTGCAGCAGAACTTTTTCTGGAGCCTTTAATGCGGATTTTTGGAGCTACAGATAAGGTTTTAGATTATGCTCTGATATACACGGGAATTACAGCGGTGGGATTTCCGTTTTTGATTGTTACCACAGGTGGAAGTAATCTGATCAGAGCCGATGGCAGTCCAAAGTTTTCTATGATGTGTACGCTGGTAGGCGCAATTATCAATACGGTATTGGACCCATTATTTATCTTTGTATTTGATATGGGGATGGCAGGAGCAGCCTGGGCAACCGTCATAGGACAGGTTGTATCCGGCGTGATGGTGTTGGTATATTTATCCAGATTTAAAACAGTTCATATTTCGTTAAAAACTTTGATTCCATCCAGATCATCATGGATTCCGATTCTTTCTCTGGGAGTTGCTCCGTTTTTAAACCAGATTGCTATGATGGCGGTTCAGATTGTTATGAATAATACATTAACATATTATGGAGCCCAGTCTTCTTATGGAAGAGATATTCCTTTGGCCTGTGCAGGTATTATTTCCAAGGTGGGAATGATTTTCTTTGCTATTGTTATCGGAATTTCCCAGGGTATTCAGCCTATTATCAGTTATAACTATGGGGCGGGAAAATATGATCGGGTAAAGCTTACTTATAAAAAAGCTGTAACAGCAGCAATAGGGATTTCCATAGTGGCTTTCTTGCTGTTCCAACTGATGCCAAGACAGATTATTGGGATTTTTGGATCAGGAAGTGAAGAATATTTTCTTTTCGCAGAGAAGTTTTTCCGAATCAATATGTTTTTTACCTTTATCAATGGCATTCAGCCCATTAGTGCAAATACATTTACGTCTATTGGAAAAGCAGGAAAAGGTGTTTTTCTGTCTCTTACGAGACAAATCATCTTTTTGCTGCCATTATTGATTATCCTTCCCATATTTATGGGAATTGACGGAGTAATGTTTTCAGCTCCTATAGCAGATGGGATTGCCGCTGCGCTTTGTATTTTCTTTATTGTAAAAGAATTCAAGATCATGGAAAAAGAGAGGTAAAAGATGAGTACGGTCATTGTAATCATAATAATTGCCGTGGGAGTGGGAACTGCTTTACTGAAGATCCGCAGATCCAAAGGCTGCTGTGGAGGATGTGGAAACTGTTCCTGTACAGAATGTAAGGAATCGGGAAAAAAATAAAAGTTTATATAAAAACAACCATTAAGCGTTATAAAAAATTCTTAATGGTTGTTTTATTTTAATTATAAAAGTATGGAACAGAGAACAGAATTCTCAGAGTTTTTTTACAAACAGACAGCGGATTGCATTGAGTACGGCAATAATCATTACTCCCACGTCAGCAAAAATTGCCATATACATATTAACTTCTCCAAAAGCGCCTAATATAAGGCAGGCAAATTTGATCCCTAAGGCTAAAATAATATTCTGGTATACGATTCCCAGACATTTTCTTGAAATTTTTATTGCTTTTGAGATTTTCACAGGATCATCATCCATTAGGACAATGTCTGCAGCTTCAATAGCAGCATCAGAACCCATGGCGCCCATGGCAATACCAATGTCTGCTCTTGTCAAAACAGGCGCATCATTGATACCATCTCCCACAAATGCCAATTTTGATTTTCCGGTTTTCTGAGCCAGCAATTCTTCAACTTTTGCCACTTTATCGGCAGGAAGAAGTTCGCTGTAAACTTTATCGATTCCTAAGGAAGCGGAAACCTGTTCTGCTACTTTTTTCGCATCACCTGTTAACATGACAGTTTTATCAATGCCTGATTTTTTCAAAGCAGAAATAGCTTCTTTGGCATTCGGTTTTAACATATCAGAAATAACGATATGGCCTGCGTACTTACCGTCTATGGCCATATGAATAATTGTTCCTGTGCTGTGGCAGTCTTTGTATTCGACATGAAGGTGCCGCATCAGTTTATCATTTCCGGCAGCAACGTCTCTGCCATCAACTTTGGCAATTACGCCATTGCCACTGATTTCCTGAATGTGGCTGACACGGGAGCGGTCAGGTTCTTTTCCATAAGCCCGCTGTAAGCTTTTGCTGATCGGGTGCGAAGATGCGCTTT
Source organism: Eubacterium sp. UBA3279 (assembly GCA_002361775.1). GTDB lineage: Bacteria > Bacillota > Clostridia > Lachnospirales > Lachnospiraceae > Oliverpabstia. The sequence continues at coordinate 19,867 of DETV01000105.1, read as the reverse complement.
CGGCTAAAGCGGCATATTCAATGAGTTTGTGATTTTCCATTTCATTATGATGGATGCCGTTTACTTCAAACACACCTTGGGTAAGAGTACCTGTTTTGTCAAAAACAACGGTTTTTACTTTGGAAAGTGTTTCAAGGTAATTGGAGCCTTTCACCAGAACGCCAGCCTGACTTGCTCCTCCGATTCCGGCAAAGAAACTAAGAGGAATACTGATAACCAGCGCACAGGGACAACTGATAATGAGGAAAGTCAAAGCTCTGTAGATCCAGGTACCCCAATCACCGGAAAGTCCCAAAGCAATGATTCGTACAAGGGGTGGAAGGAGCGCCAGCGCAAGAGCGCTATAACATACAAAAGGTGTGTAAATTTTTGCAAATCTGGAGATAAAGTTTTCAGATCGTGATTTTTTGGAACTGGCATTTTCTACCAGATCAAGAATTTTGGAAACTGTGGATTCTCCAAATTCTTTCGTAGTCTGAATTTTAAGTACGCCTGACATATTGATGCAGCCACTGATTATTTCATCTCCTGCCCTGGCTTCCCGTGGAAGACTTTCTCCTGTCAGGGCGCTGGTATTTAAAATGGAAGTCCCTTCAAGAATGATACCGTCAATGGGAACTTTTTCTCCGGGCTGAACAATGATGATACTGCCGATAGCCACTTCATCCGGATCCACCTGTTCTAATGAGCCGTCTTGTTCTATATTTGCATAATCCGGGCGAATATCCATAAGTTCACTGATATTGCGCCGGCTTCTGCCGACAGCATAACTCTGGAACCATTCACCCACCTGGTAAAAGAGCATGACAGCGATGGCTTCGAAATAATCGCCGTTGGAAGAAACAGCCAGTATCATAGCTCCAACGGTTGCAACGGCCATAAGGAAGTTTTCATCAAAAACCCTTCGATTTCTTATTCCCAGAAAAGCTTTTCTCAGAATGTCGTAACCGATGATAAGGTAATCCATAAAGTAGAGCAAAAAGCGTACCAGACGTCCTGCGGACGGGAATAGATATTGATCAAGCTGCAGAAGCATTTTGGATGAAATAAATTGCAGTCCCAAAAGTATTGCTGATGCGATTAAAATACGCATCAGCATTTTCTTTTGCTTTTTTGTCATATTATTTTTTTGTTTGCGGGCTGCCATAAGAAATCCTGCTGCTGTTAAGATAACTGTGATAAGCAGTATATTTACAATTATTTCTTGCATAGTAAACAGTCCTTTCAAAATTAATATTTACAGAAAAATCTCACAATCCGGCTCTACTTTTTTGCAGGCGGAGAGAACTTTTTCCATAACGTCCTTTGGTTTTTGTCCTTCTGTAAATTCTACGATCATTTTTTGTGTCATGAAGTTTACCGTCGCATTTTCTACGCCCTCTGTTTTACGGGTTACATCTTCCATTAAGTTTGCACAGTTTGCGCAATCCACTTCGATCTTATAAGTTTTTTTCATGGTAAAAAATCCTCCTGTGTTTTTAAAAGTAACGATTAAGCACTTGTTTAATTGTTATAATTGAAGTATAATGCAGTTACAGAGAGAAGTCAATACGATAGAAGCATTTTTTATAAAAAAATAAAATTTTTAAGGATAAGAAAAGGAGGAGGAAGGAGCTATGGAAAACGGAAAATTACCCCATGAGCATGGTACGCGGGCTGCTTCGGAGAGGATAAAGAAAGAATTGGGGAATATGGAAAAATTCCAGTTGGTTGCAGATATTTTTAAGCAACTGGGAGATACGACACGGGTTCGTCTTTTTTGGCTTTTGTGTCATTGTGAAGAGTGTGTGATTAATATTTCAGCCATGTTGGATATGTCCAGTCCTGCAGTTTCTCATCATTTGAGGATTCTTCGAGGAAGTGGTCTGATTGTGTGCCGGCGAGAAGGAAAGGAAGTTTATTATCAGGCGGCAGATACACAGCAAAGTCAGCTTCTGCATAAAATGATCGAGCAGGTGATAGAGGTTACCTGCCCAGAGGAGACTTAATATAAAATTTTCGTACCCGTTCATGTATGATAAATTTATTATAGTGTTTTCGTTTTTGGTTATAAAAATGACAGAGGTTTTTTACTTTACAAGCAAAAAGCATGGAACAATAGCATAAGATTTGTTATCGTGGATTTATGATATTTTTTCTCAGAGAGTGATTGCTGGAATTATTAAATAGATAAAACAGCGCTGTAGAAAAGAAAGGTATAGGTGATAAAAATGGAAAATAAATTAGAACAGTTAAGAGAGCATTTGATAGTGTCCTGTCAGGCACTTCCTCACGAACCGTTACATTCTTCTTTTATTATGGGAAGAATGGCGAAAGCAGCAAAAGAGGGAGGCGCGATGGGGATACGTGCCAATACAAAAGAAGATATTATGGAGATTAAGAAAAATGTGGAACTTCCTGTTATAGGAATTGTAAAGAGAGATTATCCGGATAGTCAGGTATATATTACACCAACTATGAAAGAGATAGATGAACTTCAGGAAGTGGAACCGGAGATCATAGCAATAGATGCAACAATATCTTTAAGGCCAGAGGGAAAAGCATTAGATGATTTTTATTTTGAAATAAGAAAAAAATATCCCAGACAACTTTTAATGGCAGATTGTTCTACTATAGAAGAAGCGCTTCATGCAGATGCACTGGGATTTGATTTTATTGGAACCACACTGGTAGGATATACGGAACAAAGTAAGGGAGATCGGATAGAAGAGAATGATTTTGAAATCATTCGAAAAATTTTACAAAATGTACATCATCCTGTTATTGCGGAAGGAAATATTAACACGCCAGAGAAAGCAAGGCGTGTTATTGAATTGGGGTGTTATAGCGTAGTGGTTGGTTCTATTATTACCCGTCCGCAATTAATTACAAAATCATTTACGGAAGAAATGAAAAAAGCAGACAGGTACTGTAAAAACCAGTAATGAGCAGGAGATAAATATGAAAACATATATTTGTATTGATATTGGGGGTACATCTATTAAATATGGATTAATCCGAGAAGACGGTATATTTATTACCACAGGAAGTGTACCTTCTGAAGCTATGAAGTACGGCGGACCTGGTATTATGAAAAAAACAGAGCACATTATAGAAGAGTTTCTGAAGGATTATCAGCCGGAGGGAATCTGTATTTCTACAGCTGGAATGGTAGATTGGAAGGAAGGAAAAATTCTCTATGCGGCGCCTTTGATTCCGGATTATACAGGAACAGAAATAAAGAAAATCATAGAAGAACGATTTCATTTACCCTGTGAAGTAGAAAATGATGTAAATTGTGCAGGATTAGCAGAGGATTTTTCAGGAGCTGCAAAAGGAAGCAGAATCAGTGTATGTCTGACTGTGGGAACGGGAATCGGCGGCGCTGTTATTATCGACCATCAAGTGTTCCATGGATTTTCCGGAAGCGCCTGCGAAGTAGGATACATGCATCTTCCGGGAGGAGATTTTCAGGATTTAGGCGCCAGCAGTATTCTGGTGAAAAAAGTTGCATCTTATAAAGGGATATCTTCAGAAAAAATAGATGGGAAATATGTGTTTGAACAGGCAAAACAAGGAGACAGGGATTGCAAAAAAGCAATTGAGGAAATGTGCAATATTCTGGGCATGGGTATTGCGAATATTTGTTATGTGATCAATCCGGAGGTGGTAGTTTTAGGCGGAGGAATCATGGCGCAAAAAGAATATCTTAGAGAGCCTTTAGAAAAGAGTATTCGTCGATATCTTCTTCCCACAGTAGCAAAACATACCCGATGGGAGTTTGCTTATCATGAAAATCATGCGGGCATGATTGGAGCTTTTTGTCATTTCAAACGGAAGAAAGAAATAAAATATAATTGAAGAAAATAAAGAGCAGAAAGAAATAAAATGTAAGAATATTTTAATGAAAATGACGTATTTTCTTATTCCATTTTTGTTCTATCAGTAGTATAATTGCCACAAACATCATATTATGGGAGGTAAACATTATGGAAAATAATACAGTGGATACCAGCAGAGATAATAAATTGATTTTGGCAATTTTACAGGAAGAAGATTATGATCAGACGGTAGAGATGTTAAATGAGAAAAACTTCTTTGTTACGAAGCTCAGTTCCAGCGGCGGTTTCCTGAAAAAGAAAAATGTTACTATTATGATTGGTGTGGGAGAGGAGCGTCTTTCGGAAGTAACAGCGATTCTGGAAAAATATGCGGGAAAACGTAAGATTACCACATATACGATGACGTCTTCCGGAGCAGAGGTCAGAGGAATCAATACAGGAGTGGCAATTCCGGTTGAAAAACAGGTGGGAGGAGTAACCATGTTTACTCTGAGTATGGATTCTTTGAAAAAATTCTGAGAATTATTGCCGTTGTTTCTTTTATTGACTGAATGAATACAATGTTTTATACTTTGTATTGAAATGTGAGAGAGGAACGGAAACGGTATGGATTATATAGTCTTTGATCTGGAATGGAATCAGTGTCCTTATGGAAAAGGGCAGGAAAATGAAAGAATTCCCTTTGAGATTATTGAAATAGGCGCAGTAAAATTAAATAATGAGAAGCAGATCATAGATCAATATCATGTATTGATTCAACCGAGAGTGTACAAAAAGCTTCATTTTCGCACGAAAGAGATCATTCAACTGGAGATGAAAGATCTGGAAAATGGAGTAGCCTTTTATAAGGCTATCCGGGAGTTCCTGAAATGGTGTGGAGAAGAGTATCGTTTTTGTACCTGGGGTAATTCGGATCTTTTGGAACTTCAGAGAAACATGAAGTATTACGGAGTGCTGCAGTTGTTAAAGGGACCGTTAGCTTTTCTTGATGTACAGAAGCTGTTTAGTCTTGATTATGAAGACGGTGAGAGCAGAAAATCTCTGGAATATGCGGTGGATTTTTTACAGTTGGAGAAGAAGAAGGATTTTCACAGAGCTTTGGCAGATGCCTGGTATACTGCTCAGGTATTTAGGAAAATTGATAAGGACATAGCGGAGCAATTTTATTCTATTGACTGTTATCAGAATCCGAAGAAAAAAGAAGAAGAACTCCATGTTATATATCCCGGATATGAAAAATATATATCCCGGGAGTTTTCCAGTAAGGAAGATGCTATGTTGGACAAAGAGATTACCGGCAGCAGGTGTTTTCTTTGCGGAAAAAATGTGAGAAAGAAAATCCGCTGGTTTGCCAGTGGACAGAAGAATTATTATTGTCTGGCGTATTGTCCCAGACATGGATGGCTGAAAGGGAAGATCCGCATGAAAAAGACCGAAAAGGGAAATGTGTTTGCGGTGAAGACCATGAAACTGACAGATGAAGCGGAGGCTTTGCAGATTAAAGAAAAAAAAGAAGAGATTAAAAGAAAGAGGAAAGAAAAAAGGAAACAGGAAAAGAAAAGTCAAAGTGGAATCTAAGGGAAAAAGAAGGGGGAAAATATGAAAAAACAAAGCGGTAACGGGCGGGATCAGTTGTGCTAAAAATGTGGCATTTTTATTTGCGGCGATAACTTCTTTGATGAATCTTTTTGAAACACCTATTGAAGCGCTGGAAAATCAACTGAAGATATCCAGAGGAACAGCAGTGGCGGTGATCGCATTGATTTCTGCTGTGGTTGGAATTTTTGTTGAAAGCGGAGATTCCGTAGGCGCCTGGATGGATGCAGTATCTATTTATATTATTCCGCTGGGGGCATTGCTGGCAGGGATTATGTTCTTTTGGGTGTGTCCGAAAGGTTATGCCAGGGAACAAGTGGAACTGGGAAGAGAAATATTTTGCATGAAGATATATAATAAAGGAGGTTGCAACTCGTTTTGAGCTGTAGCCTCCTTTTAAAGTAAGATTATCTACTTTTTCTTCTTTTTTTCTGTTTTCTTCTTTTGTGTAACAGTATGATTTCCATAATGATCACTGCTACAAGAAGCAAAATAAGAAGATAGATATAAATGGGAATCTGTTTGAACAAATTCGTTGCAGTTTCCATATTGGGAAGTTTTATCGCTTCAGAAGAATCGGCAGAAGAAGTTTCCTTACCGGAATTGTCTGAAACAGGAGATAAAAGTTTCCGAATGGCTGTATCGGGTATGGATTCCTGTCCTACCTGATATTGGTTATACAGATAAGTTCTTGTAATGGCGCCTTCCGTGATGGCAGGAACTGTCTGTACCTGTTCTGCTGTTGCTCCTACAGGTATGGTGGCAAAGCAGCTTAAGCGAAGATTGTCCACAGTGCATGGTTCGCCAAAGTAAATGGAAGGGTATAAAAATTTTGTATCAGCGCAGGAGCTGCGGGAGTGGATTGTGATATTCTGAAAGTTTTGGAATCCATAATCCAACAGGGAAGCAGTATCTGTATAAATCTGAGGTCCATTTGTTCTAAGAGAAACACATACCAGTCTTCGTCCGTTTCGTTCGGCATAGGTAACCAGTGTGTTCAGGGCTGCCTGTGTAAATCCTGTTTTCCCCCCTGTACAGCCTTCGTAAAAATAATCTTTTTCGGGGAGCATTTTGTGATGATTATTAAGCCAGCGCTGTTCTCCACAGACATTTGTGGTAGGAATACAGTAAATATTGGTCTGGCATACTTTTCGAAAAGTAGGGTTTGCATAGGCTGCCTGGGCGATCAGAGCCATATCATGGGCAGTGGTGTAATGGTTTTCATCCGGCAGACCATTGGGGTTGGTAAAATGTGTATTAGTACATCCTAATTGAGCTGCTTTTTGATTCATAAGTTCTACAAAGGCTTCCACACTTCCGCTGATATGTTCTGCTACAGCAAGACAAACCTCATTGGCAGATTCCAGCATCATACCATACAGACAATTTTCCATGGATAAAATTTCACCTACCCGGATACCAATATGCGAACTGTTTCGTTCAATACCAAAGATCGCATTTTCAGAGAAGGTAACCCGCTCATCCAGACGGGAATTTTCAATAGCCACTAAAGTGGTGAGAATCTTGGTAATGCTGGCCGGATATTTTGTTACATCCATATTTTTTGAGTACAGGAAAGCTCCACTGTCAAGATCCATAACTACAGCGGATTCTGCCCATACAGCAGGTCCCTGTGGCCAATCGGGAATATCGTTGGTCTGAATCGGTTCAAAGTAAGCATCCGGTTCCAGACGTTCCGGTGGGGTTTCTTCTCCTGCGGTATTCTCATCGGAAACTTCAGAAGAAGATTCCTGTTCCTGGGGGACAGCATTTTCTTCGGTTGCAGAAACAACCGTGGGAATCAGAAGACACAGGATAACCAGGCAGGATAAACGTCGAAACAGTTTTGAAAAAAATTTGTTATACATAATGAGCTCCTTGAGTTCTTGTTAAAGTGAAGTACTATAGTCAAAAGAATCAACCACATACCAATGTCCATTATATCATGATTCGACAGGAAGATACAATTGGAACTATGTTTATATTTTGAAGGGAGGATTTGTAGATATTGCCGTGTGAACAGAAATGGATCGCCCGGGAACATGAAATCCGGCTAAAATCCGCAGGTTACTTTGTTGACACTGTTTTTTTCCGGTGTTATACTGAACAGGTAAAAACAGGGGAGCTTGTAATGGCAGGCTGAGAGGAAGTCATCAACTTCGACCCTTTACCTGATACGGATAATGCCGTCGTAGGAAGTCATAGTTGTTGATTTTTTTCGAGATTTCGGAGATGCCGTATATGGTATCTCCTTTTTTGTACCTTTTTGTGGGTTTTGGAGATGCCATTGATATGATGTTTCCCTAAAATCAGAAAAGGAGTGTTTGAAAAATGAAAAAGAATCAAACAAAGAAAATGTGTGTGGCAGGTATTTTATGTGCAGTGGCAGTGGTAGGAAGTATGTTTTCCGTTCCTGTATTTGGCAGTAAATGTGCGCCGGTACAGCATATGGTAAATATTCTGTGTGCAGTTCTTCTGGGGCCCTGGTATGGGGTGGCTGTGGCGTTTGGAGCCAGTCTGCTCCGAAACCTGATGGGTCTGGGAAGTTTACTGGCTTTCCCGGGAAGTATGTTTGGCGCGCTTCTTTGCGGTATGGCTTACTGGAAGTTTAAAAATATCCCTGTAACTTTGTTTGCAGAGGTATTTGGAACAGGAATTCTGGGAGGTCTCTGTGCTTATCCCATAGCCATCGCCTTGATGGGGGTATCTGCTGGAGAAGTTGCATTTTATGCTTATGTGATTCCATTTCTTGTATCCACAGCAGGCGGAGCTTTGTTGTCCGCAATTTTGATCGGAGCGCTGAGAAAGACCGGGGTTTTAGAAAGTTTTCAGGCTTCTGTGCAGTAAATAAGTCAGGAGGATTTTGCAATGTTAAAGGAGATTCTGGAAGAGGTGAGGAAAAAGGAGCCCCTGATCCACAACATAATGAATCGGGTATCAATAAATGACTGTGCCAATCTTTTACTTGCCTGTGGAGCCTCTCCTGTTATGGCTGATGAGGAAAGGGAGGCAGAAGAAATCACTGCTTCCAGCGCCGGATTGGTATTAAATATGGGAATGCTCAGTCAGAGAGTGATTCCGGCAATGATGAAAGCGGGGATCAAAGCAAATGAAATGGGGATTCCGGTGATTTTAGATCCGGTGGGAGCCGGAATTTCCGCTTTTCGCAGAGAAACTGTGGAGAAACTGAAAGAAGTCATGCATTTTTCTGTAATCCGGGGAAATGCTTCAGAAATCAGAGCTTTATCAGGAAAAAGAGAAGAAGGAAAGGGAGTGGATGCAGCTCCCTGTGATCAGGTGACAGAAGAAAATATAGAGCAGATGGTGAAGATTGCCAGGGAATGTTCAGAACAGACGGGAGCAGTTGTAATTCTCACAGGAGCCATGGATGTGGTAACTGATCAGAAGGAAAGTTTTCTTGTTCTGAATGGGCATCCCATGATGAAAAAGGTTACCGGTACAGGATGCCAGCTTTCTGCTCTCACAGCGGCTTATGTGGCTGTTTGCCCTGAAAAACCTCTGGAATCAGCTCTTGCGGCAGTCTGTGCTATGGGGGTTGCGGGAGAAAAAGCATATGCTCGCATGAAACCGGAAGATGGCAGCGGTTCCTACAGAATATATCTGATGGATGGGATTTATCAGTTAAACGGTGAAGAACTGGAACAATATGCCAGATATAAAAAATGGAAATCCTGAGAAGGGGAAAGAGGAAAATAATGAGGATAAGACCAGAAATGCTGCGGGTTTACGGAGTGACAGATGCAAGCTGGACAGGGCGTTTTACTTTGTTGGAACAGGTGGAACAGGCGCTGAAAGGGGGAGTCACCTGCATTCAGTTTCGGGATAAGCGGCTGGAAAGTGAAGCTTTTTTACGGGAAGCAAAGAGAATGAAATTGTTATGTGAGAAATATCAAGTTCCCCTTATCATAAATGATCATGTGGATATTGCCGTCCGGTGTGGAGCGGATGGAGTACATGTGGGGCAAAAAGATATGGAAGCAAAAGAAGTGCGAAAACTGGTGGGAGAAAAGATGATCATCGGTGTTTCGGCGCGAACGGTAGAACAGGCGATACAGGCAGAACAGGCGGGAGCCGACTATCTGGGTGTGGGAGCTGTTTTTGGAACATCCACCAAAATGGATGCAGAGAAAATTTCTCTGGAAAGATTACGAGATATTTGTCAGGCAGTAAACATACCTGTGGTAGCCATTGGAGGAGTTCAAAAGAACAATTTTTCAGAGCTGGCAGGGACGAAAGTGGCAGGAGCAGCTTTAGTATCCGCTATTTTTTCCGCAGAGGATATTGAAGAAGAATGTCGTCAACTGAGAAGTATTTCTGAACAAATTGTCTGTAAATCCTGAAAAGGATTACATAAGCGGCAGGTCGGGGGCACCACTTTCTGTCGCTCAATAAAATGATGTGGAAGTCAAAGTATGTGAAAAGGAGAACGATATGAGAACAGCATTATCAATCGCTGGAAGTGATTCCAGCGGAGGCGCCGGTATCCAGGCAGATTTAAAAACAATGACCATGAATGGGGTTTTTGGGATGAGTGCAGTTACTGCATTGACAGCTCAAAATACAACCGGTGTAACAGGGATTATGGAGGTAACTCCTGAATTTTTGAAACAGCAAATGGAAGCAGTGTTTGAAGATATTTTTCCGGATGCGGTGAAAATCGGAATGGTTTCCAACGGAGAGCTGATTCATGTGATTGGAGAATGTCTTAAAAAGTATGGAGCCAAAAATATAGTGGCAGACCCGGTGATGGTGGCTACCAGTGGTTCTGAATTAATGAAAACAGAGGCTGTTGCAATTTTGCAGAAAGAGATTTTTCCTCTGGCAGATCTGGTCACACCGAATATTCCGGAAGCAGAGATTCTGGCGGGAATTTCCATAAAAAATGTGGAAGACATGAAAAGAGCTGCAAAAATTATTGGTGATACCCATGGATGCGCAGTATTGGTAAAAGGAGGACACAGTCTGAATGATGCCAACGATCTGCTGTATCAAAAAGGGGTATATCAGTGGTTTCAGGGAAAACGGATCAATAACACCAATACCCATGGAACAGGATGTACTTTATCCAGCGCTATTGCCTCAAATTTGGCAAAAGGATTTTCCATGGAGCAGTCAGTGGAACGGGCAAAGGAATATATTTCCGGAGCGTTGGCTGCTATGCTGGATCTGGGAAAGGGCAGCGGCCCAATGAATCATGGATTTTGTTTACAGGGAAAATTTGTCAGGGAGGAATTGTCATGATGTATCATACACAGATGGAAGCTGCGAAAAAAGGAATTATTACAGAAGAAATGAAAATCGTAGCAAAAAAAGAATATCGCACAGAAGAAGAAATCAGAGAATGGGTAGCAAAGGGACAGGTGGCAATTTGCGCCAACAAGCATCATAAATGTCTGGATCCCAATGGAGTAGGTTCTATGCTGCGGACAAAAATCAATGTGAATCTGGGAGTTTCCAGAGATTGCAAGGATTATGATATTGAGATGAAAAAAGTTATGGCGGCAGTGGATATGGGAGCGGAAGCCATTATGGATCTTTCTTCCCATGGAAATACCCAGCCTTTCAGAAAAAAACTGACCAGCGAATGTCCGGCTATGATCGGAACTGTTCCGGTATATGACAGTGTGATACATTATCAGAGAGATCTTGCCACTTTGACGGCAAAAGATTTTATTGACGTTATCCGTCTTCATGCGGAAGATGGGGTGGATTTTGTGACTCTTCACTGTGGAATTACAAGAAAAACCATTGAACAGATCAAACAGCACAAGAGAAAAATGAACATTGTGTCCCGAGGAGGTTCTCTGGTGTTCGCCTGGATGAGTATGACAGGAGAAGAAAATCCGTTTTATGAATATTATGATGAAATTCTGGAAATCTGCCGGGAGCATGATGTGACTATTTCTCTGGGAGATGCCTGTCGTCCCGGCTGCCTTGCAGATGCCAGTGATGTATGTCAGATTGAGGAGCTGGTCCGGTTGGGTGAACTGACAAAGAGAGCCTGGGAAAAAGATGTACAGGTTATGGTGGAAGGTCCGGGACATATGCTTTTGGATCAGATTGCTGCAAATATGAAATTACAGCAGACGATTTGTATGGGAGCGCCATTTTATGTATTGGGACCTATTGTTACTGATATTGCGCCGGGATATGACCATATCACCGCAGCAATTGGAGGAGCGGTTGCCGCATCGGCAGGAGCAGCGTTTCTGTGTTATGTAACTCCGGCAGAACATTTGGCTCTTCCCAATGTGGATGATGTAAAACAGGGAATTATTGCATCTAAAATAGCGGCTCATGCGGCAGATATAGCTAAAAAAGTTCCTCATGCGCAGGATATGGATGACAAAATGGCAGATGCCAGAAGAACATTTGACTGGGAGCGGCAGTGGGAGTGTTCTATGGATCCGGAAACAGCTAAGAGAATCCGTGATGAAAGGAAACCGGAAATAGAGGACAGCTGTTCCATGTGCGGAAAATTCTGTGCAGTAAGAAGTATGAACAAGGCTTTAAGTGGAGAATATATCGATATTTTGTAATAATTCGCCGGGGAAGCCTTGACAATCTGACTATAATATCATTATAATGTTCTTTATAAAAACGAAGACGGAGACAGTAATCTGGATTTTAAAGGTTCAGCGAGCCGGGGAAGGTGGAAGCCTGGTACGAGTAGAAGCAGATGAAGATCACTCCCGAGTTGCTATCTGAAGGATTCCCGGATCATGACAGTATAGATTGAAGCATAGAAGAGCAGGAGGGAAGTTCAGTAGGAGATGCCGGATTTCCTCCGTTAAAGGGAAGGTGTATCGGTGTAAAAGCCCGTACGCTGTAAGAGGTGGTATAACGATGGTATTTTGCCCTCGTCCTGTTACAGGACGGGGGCTTTTTGTGTCATAGGAAAGTGCGAAGCACAAAATAAATCATTTAGATTTAAAATCAATTATTATTCTAAAGGAGGTTTTCTGCCATGTATCAGAAAGTGTCAACCAATCTGAATTTCGTGGAGAGAGAAAAAAACACAGAACAATTCTGGAAAGAAAACCATATTTTTGAAAAAAGTATGGAACAGCGTAAACAGGGAGAGACTTATACATTTTATGATGGTCCTCCGACAGCAAATGGTAAACCCCACATTGGTCATGTATTGACCCGTGTAATCAAAGACATGATTCCCCGCTATCGTACCATGAAAGGTTATATGGTTCCAAGAAAAGCAGGATGGGATACTCATGGACTTCCGGTAGAGCTGGAAGTGGAAAAATTATTGGGACTGGATGGAAAAGAACAGATTGAAGAATATGGCCTGATTCCATTTATCGACAAATGTAAGGAAAGTGTCTGGAAATATAAAGGAATGTGGGAAGATTTTTCTTCTACAGTAGGTTTCTGGGCTGATATGGATGATCCTTATGTAACATACCATGATGATTATATTGAATCTGAATGGTGGGCATTAAAGAAAATCTGGGATAAAGGACTGCTGTATAAAGGATTTAAGATTGTACCGTACTGTCCTCGATGTGGAACTCCTCTGTCTGCTCAGGAGGTTGCACAGGGATATAAAGATGTAAAAGAACGTTCTGCAGTAGCACGTTTTAAGGTAGTGGGAGAAGACGCTTATATTCTGGCATGGACCACAACGCCATGGACCCTGCCTTCCAATGTGGCTCTCTGTGTGAATCCGGAAGAAACATACGCAAAAGTAAAAGCCTGCGACGGATATACCTACTATATGGCAGAGGCGCTTCTGGATACTGTTCTTGGTTCTCTGGAAAGAGAAGAAGGAACACCGGCTTATGAGGTACTGGAAACTTATACAGGTAAAGATCTGGAATACAAAGAGTATGAGCCGTTATATAATTTCAAAAAATTAAATAAAAAGGCATATTACGTGGTATGTGATACTTATGTAACGCTTACAGACGGTACCGGTGTGGTTCATATTGCTCCGGCATTTGGTGAAGACGACAGTAAAGTAGGACGTAAATATGATCTGCCATTTTTACAGTTGGTAAACGAAAAAGGTGAAATGACAGAAGAAACCCCATGGGCAGGAACTTTCTGTAAGAAAGCAGACCCGGAAGTATTGAAAGATCTGGATTCCAGAAAACTTCTGTTCTCCGCACCAAAATTTGAGCATAGCTATCCTCATTGCTGGAGATGTGATACTCCGCTGATCTACTATGCGAGAGAATCCTGGTTCATCAAGATGACAGAAGTAAAAGAAGACCTGATCCGCAACAACAATACCATCAATTGGATTCCGGAAAGTATTGGTAAAGGACGTTTTGGGGACTGGCTGGAAAATGTACAGGATTGGGGTATTTCCAGAAACCGTTACTGGGGAACACCATTAAATATCTGGGAATGTGAATGTGGTCATATGCATTCTATTGGAAGCCGTCAGGAATTATTTGAAATGAGCGGTGATGAGAGAGCAAAAACAGTAGAACTCCATCGTCCATATATTGATGAGATCACGATCAAGTGTCCGGTCTGCGGAAAACCGATGCATCGTGTACCGGAGGTTATTGACTGCTGGTTTGATTCAGGAGCAATGCCTTTCGCGCAGCATCATTATCCATTTGAAAACAAAGAATTGTTCGAGCAGCAGTTCCCTGCACAGTTTATTTCTGAGGCAGTTGACCAGACCCGTGGATGGTTCTATTCTCTGCTGGCAGAATCTACACTGCTGTTTAATAAAGCTCCATATGAAAATGTTATCGTTTTGGGACATGTACAGGATGAAAATGGACAGAAGATGAGTAAATCCAAAGGAAATGCGGTGGATCCATTTGATGCGCTGGAAACCTATGGCGCAGATGCGATCCGCTGGTATTTCTATATCAACAGCGCTCCATGGCTGCCGAACCGTTTCCATGGAAAAGCAGTGCAGGAAGGCCAGAGAAAATTCATGAGTACATTATGGAATACTTATGCATTCTTTGTACTGTACGCCAATATTGATGAATTTGACGCAACAAAATATACATTAGATTACGATAAATTATCAGTTATGGATAAATGGCTGCTGTCCAAACTGAATACAGTGATTCAGACAGTAGACGATCATCTGGGTAATTACCGGATTCCGGAGGCAGCAAGAGCGCTTCAGGAATTTGTAGACGATATGAGTAACTGGTATGTAAGAAGAAGCCGTGAGCGTTTCTGGGCAAAAGGAATGGAACAGGATAAGATTAATGCGTATATGACACTGTATACTGCATTAGTTACTATTTCCAAAGTTGCAGCGCCTATGATTCCGTTTATGACAGAAGATATCTACAGAAATCTGGTTTGCAGTCTGGACAAAAATGCACCGGAAAGTGTTCATTTGTGTGATTTCCCAGTGGCAAAACAGGAATGGATCGACAAAGAACTGGAAGAAAATATGGATCATCTGCTGGATATCGTTGTTATGGGACGTGCTTGCAGAAACAATGCCAATATTAAGAACCGTCAGCCTATCGCAAAAATGTTTGTAAAGGCTCCTTATGAACTTTCTGAATTCTACACAACAATCATTGCAGATGAACTGAATGTGAAAGCAGTAGAATTTACCGATAATATTGAGAACTTTATTTCTTATAATTTCAAACCACAGCTTAAGACAGTGGGACCAAAATACGGAAAATTATTGAATGGTATCCGTCAGGCTCTTACTGAGCTGGATGGAAACCAGGCAATGGCCGAGTTGCGGGCGCATGGGGAATTAAAACTTGACATTACAGGCAATGAAGTTGTATTATCAGAAAGTGACCTGCTGATCGAAACAGCTCAGATGGAAGGGTATGTAACTGAGTCTGATAATGAGATCGCAGTTGTATTGGATACAAATCTTACTCCTGAACTGATCGAGGAAGGCTTTGTAAGAGAAATCATCAGCAAGATCCAGACGATGAGAAAAGAAGCCGGATTTGAGGTTATGGATAAGATTCATGTGTTTGTGAAAGACAACCAGGTTATTGAAGACGTGATGAAAACACATGCCGAAGAGATTCAATCAGAGGTATTGGCAGAGGATATTCTGTTTGATACTGTGCAGGGGTACGAAAAATCCTGGAACATCAATGCTCAGGAAGTAACTCTTGCAGTAGAAAAAATAAATCAATAAAGGGAACAAGAGGGGATAGAGCACAAAATGCCCTGTACCCTCTTTTCCGTGCGATTGAATGAGGAGGTAACGATGTTAGACAGTCATTTCAAAAAGGAAGAGTTTAAAAACAGCGTAAAAGAAAATGTAAAAATGCTTTATCGTAAGACAATTGATGAAGCTACCCAGGAGCAGGTATTTCAGGCCGTGTCTCTGGCGGTAAAAGATGTGGTTATCGACAACTGGTTATTGAGCCAGAAACAGTATGAAAAAGATGATCCGAAGATCGTTTATTATCTGTCCATGGAATTTTTGATGGGTCGTGCTTTGGGCAACAACCTGATCAACCTGACCGCATACAAAGAAGTAAAGGAAGCTTTGGAAGAACTGGGATTTGATCTGAACGTGATTGAAGATCAGGAGCCGGATCCGGCTTTGGGTAACGGTGGTCTGGGAAGACTTGCAGCTTGTTTTCTGGATTCCCTGGCAACCCTGGGATATTGTGCATATGGATGCGGTATCCGTTATCGCTATGGTTTGTTTAAACAGAAAATTGAAAATGGTTATCAGGTAGAAGTGCCGGATAACTGGCTGAAAAATGGCTATCCATTTGAATTGCGCCGTCCGGAATATGCAAAAGAAGTAAAATTCGGCGGATATGTAAAAGTAGTTTATGATCCTGCAACAGGAAGAAATCATTTCGTACAGGAAGGATATCAGTCTGTAATGGCAATTCCTTATGATATGCCAATCGTAGGGTATAATAATAAAATTGTTAACACACTGAGAATCTGGGATGCAGAGCCGATCACAGATTTCCGTCTGGATCTGTTTGATAAAGGTGAATATCACAAAGCAGTAGAACAGGAAAATCTGGCAAAAACAATCGTAGAAGTTCTTTATCCCTGTGACGATCACTATGCAGGAAAGGAACTGCGTCTGAAACAGCAGTATTTCTTTGTATCTGCAAGTATTCAGGCAGCTATTGAGAAATTCAAGAAAACTCACAGCGATCTCCATGATCTGCCAAAGAAAGTAGTATTCCAGTTAAATGATACCCACCCAACTCTGACAGTAGCGGAGCTGATGCGTATCCTGTTGGATGAAGAAGGTATGACATGGGAAGAAGCATGGGAAATCACCACACATACCTGTGCCTATACAAACCATACAATTATGGCAGAAGCGCTTGAAAAATGGCCAATCGAGCTGTTTTCTAAACTGCTTCCCCGTGTATATCAGATCGTGGAAGAGATCAACCGCAGATTTATTCTGGAAATCCAGAGCAAATATCCGGGAAATCAGGAAAAAATCAGAAAAATGGCAATCATTTACGATGGTCAGGTTAAGATGGCTCATCTGGCAATCGCAGGTGGTTTCTCTGTAAACGGTGTTGCGAGACTTCACACAGAGATTCTGAAAAAAGAAGAATTAAGAGATTTTTACGAGATGTATCCGGAGAAATTCAACAATAAAACAAATGGTATCACACAGAGACGTTTCCTTCTTCATGGAAATCAGTTGTTAGCTGACTG
The DNA here is from genome assembly GCA_002361775.1 of Eubacterium sp. UBA3279. Taxonomy (GTDB): domain Bacteria; phylum Bacillota; class Clostridia; order Lachnospirales; family Lachnospiraceae; genus Oliverpabstia. The sequence continues at coordinate 2,801 of DETV01000105.1, read as the reverse complement.
GATTACCGATCACATTGGTGACGGCTGGATTACCAACCTGTCAGAATTGTCAAAACTGAAAGTATATGCAGATGATAAGAAAGCTCTGCAGGAATTCATGAATATCAAATACCAGAATAAAGTTCGTCTGGCAAAATACATCCAGGAGCATAACGGTATTGAAATCAATCCACATTCTATTTTTGACGTTCAGGTTAAGAGACTTCATGAGTACAAACGTCAGTTGATGAATATTCTTCACGTTATGTATCTGTATAACCAGATCAAAGAACATCCGGAGATGGATTTCTACCCAAGAACATTTATCTTTGGTGCAAAAGCAGCAGCAGGATATCGTCGTGCAAAACAGACAATCAAGCTGATCAATGCCGTAGCAGATGTGATCAACAACGATGCTTCTATTAACGGCAAACTGAAAGTTGTATTTATTGAAAACTACCGTGTATCTAATGCAGAGATGATCTTTGCGGCAGCAGATGTATCAGAGCAGATTTCTACTGCAAGTAAAGAGGCATCCGGAACAGGAAACATGAAGTTCATGCTGAACGGCGCGCCTACTCTGGGAACTATGGACGGCGCAAACGTGGAAATCGTAGAAGAAGTAGGAAAAGAAAACGCATTCATCTTTGGTCTGTCCTCTGATGAAGTTATCAACTATGAAAACAACGGCGGATACGATCCAATGCAGTACTTCAACAATGATCCGGACATCCGTAACGTACTGATGCAGTTGATCAATGGAACATACTCCCATGGAGATTTCAATATGTTCCGTGAAATTTATGATTCTCTGTTGAATACAAACAGCAGCAATCGGGCAGATACCTACTTTATCCTGGCTGACTTCAAATCCTATGCAGAAGCTCAGAAGAGAGTAGAAGAAGCATATAGAGATACTGACAGATGGGCTAAGATGGCGCTTCTGAACACAGCATGCTCCGGTAAATTTACATCTGACAGAACTATTCAGCAGTATGTAGATGAAATCTGGCATCTGGATAAGGTAACTATTAAATAAACTTGAGAAAACCGATGGTGCAGACTGATAATGGTCTGATATGCCATCGGTTTTCTTTATTCAAATATCCTGTTCGTATATATTTTTTACTTTTTTGAAGATTGCTCACCAGTATTTTCACTTGAAAATATGTTTTCCTTCAAAAAACATGGTGAGTATTTTCAAAAATAGCCATATTTTCACCAAAAATCAACGATATACCCCCTATCCCTATGTCGATTTTTCAATCAGCCAACGATATCTCGAAAGTTTTATCCATGATAAGCGAGGTGTTTTGAGCATGAGAAGTATTGACATGAGAATGGTAGTAAAATATACTAAAAATACGAAAAAAGGCGGTTTGCATTAAGTTTTGCCAAGATATGATCAAGACGGAAAATAATGTATTATGGTCTATGTTTTACAAGGAGATGAGGAGGAATTTTTATGGCTCTTGAAAAGATTTTTAAAGATTTTATACATTTTGCCCAGTGTAATGAATTAAAGATAGAGGGTATTGCCATTGCAGATACAGACAGAGTTCTTTTGGAACATCGTTTTACACCGGATCAGGAGAGAAACATTTATTCCCACACGAAAAGTTATATGTCTATGGCGGCGGGAATCGCTATTGAAGAGGGGAAGCTTTCTCTTTCCGATAAGCTGGCAGATATGTTTCCTCAATATGTACCGGAAAATGCAGATCCTCGCTTGCTGGAGATTACTCTGGAGAATCTTCTGACTATGACCAGCGGATTCCACAGAGCATATTTGATGGGAGCAGATCGAAGAGCGGGAATCGGATTTCCGGATTATATGGAATATATGATGACAAGACCAATGTTAAGAAATCCAGGGGAAGAGTTTTGTTATTCCACTGCCGACAGTATATTGGCCGGAAGGATGATTGAGCAGGCTACAGGTCAAAGACTGGGAGAATATTTGTACCGTCATGTATTTTCAAGGCTGGACCAGGGATGGCCACAGTGGGAAAATGATCCTCAGGGACACCCGATAGGCGGTGGAAGTATGTTTATGCGTCTTACGGAAATGATGAAATTGGGACAGGTATTTCTTGCGGATGGAAAATGGAAAAATCAGCAAATTATAAGCAGCGAATGGGTAAAGGTAGCAACAACAAAGCATGTAGAAACCAATACAGAGAGTCAGGAACAAAATGAATGGACATGCGGATATGGATATCAATTTTGGATGTCTCCTTACCCGGGAGCATATCGAGCAGATGGAGCATATGGACAGATCAGCACTGTTTTGCCGGAAAGTGGACTGGTAGTAGCGGTGCAGTGTCCGGAATGGGGAGATTTTAATAAAGTGCGAAAGGGATTGCATGAGGAATTGTTGAATAGGATCGTGGAAGAAATTTAATGCAAACATAATATGCAATGAAAGTCAACATCTATTTAGAAAAAAATCTAAATAGATGTTGACTTTTTCTGCTTTTGTGATATATTAAATACAAAACTATTTAGAAAATATTCTAAATAAAATCAATGAAAAGAGGTGACGACGTGAGTTTTGGAGATACATTTAAAGCATTATCTGATCCGGTAAGACGGGAAATACTAGTGATGTTAAAAGAAGGGCGAATGTCGGCAGGAGAGATTGCAGATCAATTTGAAATGACCAATGCCACCATATCCTATCATCTGAGTGTGTTGAAAAAAGCAGATCTGGTATGGGAAACAAAAGAAAAAAATTTTGTATATTATCATCTGAACACATCTGTAGTAGAAGAAATGATGATATGGTTAAGCGATTTAGGTAGTGTCAAGTAATCTATGAA
>DETV01000012.1 GCA_002361775.1 Eubacterium sp. UBA3279 | reverse complement strand
TCGTGTTTCGCGCCGTCCGGCGCAGTGATGAAAGAGAAGTCTTAAGCAAAGACTTCTCTTTTTTTGCGTTTAAGAGGATTGAGATTCAGCTTGCCAAAAAAGGAGATTTGTTATAATATCTCTATAACAGGTGAAAGGCGGTGAGAAGATGCAGATTGATTTGATAGAAATTGATTTTAACAGTGATGAGGCAATCTATATGCAGCTCAGAAACCAGATTATTCTGGGGATTGCAGCCTCCCGTCTCCATGATGGAGATACTCTTCCCTCCGTTCGGCAATTGGCAGATGTGATAGGGATTAACATGCATACGGTCAATAAAGCATATTCTGTATTACGGCAGGAAGGTATCGTATCAATTGACCGGCGGCGGGGAGCCGTTATTTGCATAGATTCCAATAAATTGTTTGCTATGGAAGAATTGCGGGAAGATTTGCAGGTTGCGCTTGCAAAAGGGATATGTAAAAATATCAGCCGGGAAGAAGTACATCAGTTGATTGACGAGATATACACTGAATATGAGAATTAAGAATTTATTTCAGTTATAATGACATCAAGTAGAAGGAATGGAGGACATACATGAAAACACAGTATACGGATCAGGCCAGGACTGCGATAATGTATGCAGAGAAAACTGCTCGCAAATGCAGGCACAATTATATCGGGACGGAACATCTGCTGGCAGGGCTTATTCATGAAGAACAGGGAACAGCCGGGATGGTTTTAAGAGAATTTGGTGTGGGAGAAGAAAAGCTTATGGAACTTATTGATAAGCTGATTGCTCCGGCACAGGGGGTTTTGACGGCAGATAAGAGAGGATATACCCCCAGAGCAGAACTTGTTTTGGAAAACAGTCGTCAGGAAGCAATGGATTTGAAAAGTACCCGGGTGGGAACGGAACATCTTTTACTTGCTATGCTGAAAGAAGTAGATTGCGTGGGAACACGGCTGCTTCACACCATGGGAGTGAGTATTCAGAAGCTGCAAATGGAAATTTTTGTTGCCATGGGAGAAGAGACTGCCGGAAAAGAAGCGTATGGAAAGAAAAGTTCCCGGGGAAATATTTCCATGGGCACACCAACTCTGGATCAGTACAGCCGTGATCTGACAGAATTGGCGAGACAGGGAAAATTAGATCCTGTTGTGGGGAGAGAAGAGGAAATTGCCCGCATTATTCAGATTTTAAGTCGGCGGACAAAGAATAATCCCTGTCTGGTCGGCGAACCGGGAGTAGGAAAAACAGCGATAGCAGAAGGACTGGCACAAAGAATCGTGCAGGAAATGGTTCCTGATACCATTAAAGGAAAACGGGTGGTGGTATTGGATTTGTCTGGAATGGTGGCAGGCTCTAAATACCGGGGAGAATTTGAAGAGCGGATTAAAAGAGTTGTGTCGGAAGTGATGGAACATCAGGGAATTCTTCTCTTTATTGATGAACTGCATACAATTATAGGAGCCGGCGGAGCAGAAGGAGCTTTGGATGCCTCCAATATTTTAAAACCTTCACTTTCCAGAGGAGAGATTCAGATCATTGGCGCTACTACCCTGGAAGAATATAGAAAATATATTGAAAAAGATGCAGCTCTGGAACGAAGATTTCAGCCTGTCACGGTAGAAGAACCTACAGAGGAACAGGCCATAGCTATATTAAAAGGACTTCGCCCGTATTATGAGAAACATCATGGAGTAGAGATTACGGATGAAGCGGTGGCTGCTGCGGTGAAAATGTCTACCCGGTATATTACAGATCGTTTTTTACCGGATAAAGCCATTGATTTGATGGATGAAGCATCCTCCAAAGTGCAGCTTTCGGGATTTTCCGTTCCGGAAGCGCTCAGACAGGGAGAACAGGAGCTTCGCAAATTGAGTCAGGAAAAAGAAGAAGCCATTAAAGCGGGAGATTTTTCCCTGGCAAAAGAGATTCAGAATAAGCAGATAGAAGAAGAAAAAGTTTACCAGACAGCTAAAAGGCGATTTGAAAACAGAAATAAAAACAGGAATCTTATTGTGACAGAAGAAACAATTGCTCAGATTGTGTCCGGATGGACGAAGATTCCTGTGCAAAAACTGGCAGAAAAAGAAACAAAGAGACTGGCCCGGTTGGAGAAAACACTCCATCAGCGTGTAATAGGTCAGGAAGAAGCTGTCATGGCTGTGGCAAAGGCAATTAAAAGAGGAAGAGTTGGATTGAAAGATCCTGCAAGACCGATAGGTTCATTTTTGTTTTTGGGACCTACAGGTGTGGGAAAAACAGAACTTTCCAAAGCGCTGGCTGAAGCAGTTTTCGGTTCAGAACAGGCATTGATCCGTGTTGATATGTCAGAATATATGGAAAAGCACAGTGTGTCCAAAATGATAGGATCACCGCCGGGATATGTGGGATATGAAGAAGGCGGACAGCTTTCTGAAAAAGTGAGAAGAAATCCCTATAGTGTGATTCTTTTTGATGAAATTGAAAAGGCTCATCCGGATGTGTTCAATATTCTGCTCCAGGTGTTGGATGACGGTCATATCACAGATGCCCAGGGAAGAAAAGTGGATTTCAAACAGACCTGTATTATTATGACTTCTAATGCGGGAGCCCAAAGTATTGTAGAACCAAAACGTTTGGGATTTTCTTCAGGGGAAGACGCAAAAAAAGATTACGAACACATGAAAAATGGGGTAATGGAAGAGGTTAAGAGAATATTTAAACCGGAATTTTTAAACCGAATTGATGAAATACTGGTGTTCCATACCCTGAGGAAAGATGAAATCAAACAGATTGTTTCGCTTTTACTGAAAAAACTCCAGAACCGGTGCAAAGAACAACTGGATATTGAACTGACAGTGCGAAGCAGTGTAAAAGAATATATTGCCGAAGAAGGATTTGACAGCAAGTATGGGGCAAGACCATTGAAGCGGGCAATCCAGAATAAGATTGAGGATGCTATGGCTGAGGAAATCCTGGAAGGACGGATTCACAGGGGAGATCATGTGATCGTGTCAGTGTCTAAAAAAGTTATAAAATTTTCAGTGGCCGACTAGAAGTTTTTGTGGATATGTTATATAATATAAGCAGTAACGGAAGTTGCTATGAACATACAAGTGAAATGTACAAGAGATAGAACTAGGAGGATATTATGGCAACGATTAAAGAATTAATCAGAACGGAAGAAGCTGGCGGTATTAGCTTTGGGAATTATGAGTTGGAGACAAAGTCAAAACTGTCGGATTTTGAATATGACGGAGATTTGTATAAAGTGAAAACGTTCTGTGAGATTACCAAACTGGAAAGAAACGGAATGTTTGTCTATGAGTCTGTACCGGGAACCACAGTACTGGATATGAAGATCAGTGACAAAGGTATGATTTTTGCAGTGGAAGGGACAGATAATACACAGATTACTGTGGAGATGGAGGCAGACAGTGATTATAAAGTAATTCTGGATGGTATGGGTCTTGGCCATATGAAGACAAATCTGGGAGGAAAATTATCATTCAGTGTAGATTTGAATCCTGATAAAGCAGTGCAGGTAGAAATTGACAGAGTATAAGTAAAAAGTTGATGTTTTAGGGATGGGGGAGGCTGTCGCATCTGGATCTTGAGAAATATTTACAACTGTAAAAGTGTTTGCAGTCAGTAATATTTTGAATAGATAATTGTTGTGACAGTCTCTTTTTGATTGGAGGCAGAATGGCAAAAGGGAAAAAAACGGTATTTTTTTGTCAGGAGTGCGGATATGAATCTCCCAAATGGATGGGGCAGTGTCCGGCGTGTCGGCAATGGAATACTTTTGTGGAAGAAACAGTTTCGCCCGGAGCAGGGAAAACTGCAGGTGCGGGAATGTGTCAGATAAAACATACGGAACCGATGGCTTTATCTCAGGTAAAAATCACAGAAGAAGAGAGGATTCATACAGGTATCAGTGAATTGGATCGTGTTCTTGGCGGGGGAATTGTAAGCGGTTCCATGACCCTGGTGGGCGGAGATCCGGGAATAGGAAAATCCACCCTGCTTCTCCAGGTGTGCAGAAATCTGGCAGAAAAAGTGCAGGTGTTATATATTTCAGGAGAGGAATCTTTAAAGCAGATAAAGCTTCGGGCACAGAGAATAGGAGCTTTCAGTGACAGATTACTGTTGCTTTGTGAGACTAATCTAAATCAGATCCGTCAGGTAATAGAAAAAAACAAACCGGATGTGGTGGTGATCGACTCTATTCAGACCATGTTTAATGAAGATGTATCGTCTGCTCCCGGCAGTGTTTCACAGGTGAGAGAATCCACAGGGGTATTGATGCAGATTGCAAAAGGTTTGAATGTTTCTGTTTTTATAGTGGGACATGTTACAAAAGATGGAAGTGTGGCAGGTCCCAGGGTTCTGGAACATATGGTGGATACAGTTCTTTATTTTGAAGGGGACAGACATGCATCCTATCGGATTTTGAGAGGGGTAAAAAATCGATTTGGTTCAACCAATGAGATAGGTGTATTCGAAATGAGAGAAGAAGGACTGGTTGAGGTGGAAAATCCATCGGAATATATGTTAAATGGAAAACCAGAGGGAGCTTCAGGGTCGGTAGTAGCCTGCTCAATGGAAGGAACCCGCCCGATTTTAATAGAAATTCAGGCTCTTGTCTGCGCCAGTAATTTTGGTATTCCCAGAAGAACGGCGGCGGGAACAGATTTTAACAGAGTAAATCTTTTGATGGCCGTACTGGAAAAGCGATTGGGAATGAATCTATCGTCCTGTGATGCTTATGTAAATATAGCAGGGGGAATCCGTATGAATGAACCGGCTATTGATCTGGGGATTCTTTTGGCTATTGTTTCCAGCTATAAAGATATTGTCATTGACGATAAGGTACTGGTGTTTGGCGAAGTGGGATTGAGTGGTGAAGTGCGTGCGGTAAGTATGGCGGAACAAAGAGTATTGGAAGCGAAAAAATTAGGTTTTACCACGATTATTTTGCCGGCTGTATGCATGAAAAGTGTAAAAAATATTACGGATGTATGTTTAATTCCGGTGGAAACGATCAAGGATGCGGTACAATTTTTGTATCAAAAGGGAAAATAATTGCAATGGAAGAGAAATGAAAAAGAAGGGATGAAGTGGAGTGGGGGAAGTGAAAAAAACAAAAAATTACAGAGAGAAAGAAGATGGTCGTCCGTTAGTACGGGTGTTGTCCACTGCATGGCCGGCTGTTTTTGAATCGTTTTTTATTTCACTGGCAGGTATGATTGATACGTTGATGGTCAGTAGTATGGGGTCAGAAGCTGTGGCGTCAGTGGGACTGACGACTCAGCCCAAGTTTTTAGGACTGGCAGTCTTTATTGCTGTTAATGTGGCTATATCGGCAATTGTGGCCAGAAGAAAAGGAGAAAGAGATCGGGAAAGAGCCAATGAGACATTGGCGGCTGCGTTGCTAATGGTGCTGGTATTGGGTGTACTTATCAGTTGTATTTGTGTTGCCGCTGCAGATAATATTATTGCTTTGTGTGGCTCCGGACCGGATACCCATAAAGGAGCAGTTACTTATTTTCGGATTATTATGGGCGGCGCTATTTTTAATATTGTATCTATGGTAATCAATTCCGCGCAGAGAGGATCGGGAAATACGAAAATTGCCATGTATACGAATACCATTTCCAGTCTGGTGAATATTATAGGAAATTATCTTCTGATCGGTGGAAATTTTGGCTTTCCTCAATTGGGAATACGGGGAGCCGCAATTGCAACGGTAATCGGAACGGTAGTAGCCAGCATTATGAGTATCTGTTCGCTGATAAAAAAAGACTCTTTTTTAAATATCCGTTTTATTATAAAAGAGAAGCTGTGGAAACGTTTTAGTTCTCTGAAAACAATTATCCGTTTGGGGAGCAGTGTATTTCTGGAACAGGTATTGTTGAGGATTGGATTTATGTCTACGGCTGTTATGGCAGCAGATATGGGAACTGCCGCTATGGCGGCTCATCAGGTGGGGATGAATGTGTTGAGTTTATCTTTTTCCATTGGAGATGGAATGCAGGCTGCTGCTGTAGCTTTGATAGGACAGAGTCTTGGAGAAAAAAATCCGGAACAGGCAAAAAAATATGGCTGGACCTGTCAGAAAATAGGGTTATTTATGGCAGTACTTTTATCAGTTTTTTATCTGTTTTGTGGCCGACTGATATATCAGCTTTTCTTTGATGAAGCTTCAATTGTTGATATGGGACAGGGAATCAGTCGTATTATTGTGGTGATTGTGCTTTTTCAGATATGCCAGGTGATTTTTACAGGCGCTCTTCGTGGCGCAGGAGATGTTGTTTATACAACAATTGCATCCTGCATCAGCGTTACATTTATTCGAACGATTGCGGGATATATATTTTGCTATATTTGTGGATTTGGTATTTATGGAATCTGGATGGGAATTGCAGCGGATCAGTTTTGTCGATTGGTTTTTGGTTCCCTTCGATTTAAAAGCGGGAAATGGATGAAAATAAAAATATAAAAAAGTAGTTGACAATCTGTGAATGAAATGATATTATAAGCAAGCTGTGTTTGAGAAATGCTTATGATACAAATGAGCAAAGAAACATAGCTTGCAATTATCTAAAAAGAATTTGAAAAAAGTTAAAAAAGTTCTTGACAGATTAGATAATGCGTGATATGATATCATAGTTGCTTGCGACGGGGTCGAAAAAGAACGAAAAAAACTTTTTGAAAAAAGTTAAAAAAGTTCTTGAC
>DETV01000056.1 GCA_002361775.1 Eubacterium sp. UBA3279 | reverse complement strand
GATCCGCAGGGAAATACAACCAGTGGATTAGGGGTTGAGAAAGAAGAAAAAGAAGATACGGTGTATGAACTTCTGTTGGGAGAAAGTACTTTAGAAGAGTGTCTGATTCCATTGGAGTATGAAGGACTTACGCTGATTCCGTCGAATGTAAATTTGGCAGGAGCAGAAATAGAACTAATTGGCATTGAAAATAAGGAATTTATCTTAAAAGATCAAATTGATACAGTGAAAAATAACTATGATTACATTATTATTGATTGTCCTCCTTCTTTGAATATGCTCACAATTAATGCTATGACAACAGCAGATACAGTGCTGGTGCCAATACAGTGCGAGTATTATGCTTTGGAAGGACTTTCACAGTTGATGCATACTATTGAGTTGGTACAAGAAAGATTAAATCCGGATTTGGAGATGGAAGGCGTTGTATTTACGATGTATGATGCAAGAACAAATCTCTCTCTGCAAGTTGTGGAAAATGTAAAAAACAACTTAAATCAAACAATATATAAAACTATTATCCCAAGAAATGTGCGATTGGCAGAAGCGCCCAGTCACGGAATGCCTATCAATTACTATGATGGAAAGTCTTCTGGAGCAGAGAGCTATCGCCTGTTAGCGGAAGAAGTTATACACAGGGGGGATGAAGAATGGCAGTAAAAAAAGGTGGATTAGGAAAAGGATTAGATTCACTGATTCCATCCGGAAATCCCAGACCGAGAAAAAACACAACTATGGATAGTAAAACAGAAAAACCGGAAGTGATTGAAAAAGTTGTGGAAAAAATCATAGAAAAGCCGGTAGAATTGAAAGTGAAAATAGGAGAGGTAGAACCCAATAGGGAACAACCAAGGAAAAAATTCGATGAAGATGCGTTGGTGGAATTGTCGGAATCCATTAAACAATTTGGGGTTCTGCAGCCATTGCTGGTACAGAAAAAAGAAGATTATTATGAAATTATTGCCGGAGAAAGAAGATGGCGTGCGGCAAAACTGGCAGGAGTTAAGGAAATCCCTGTTATCATAAAAGAATTTACTGATCAAGAAGTCGTGGAAATATCCTTGATTGAAAATATTCAGAGAGAGGATCTGAATCCGATAGAAGAAGCGCTGGCATTTAAACGACTTATGGAAGAATTTCATTTGAAACAAGATGAAATTGCAGAAAGAGTTTCCAAAAGCAGAACAGCAGTGACAAATTCCATGAGATTACTGAAACTGGACGAGAGAGTGCAGCGGATGGTAGTGGATGAAATGATCACAACAGGTCATGCCAGAGCGCTGTTGGCGATAGAAGACGGAGATTATCAGTACACAGTGGCTATGAGAATATTTGATGAAAAATTAAGTGTACGTGAAACAGAAAAACTCATGAAAGATCTTCAAAAACCTAAAAAACAAAAAGAACCTGTGGTAAACACACAGATGGAAGTTATTTATCATGAATTAGAAGAAAAAATAAAATCCATTGTGGGAACGAAAGTTTCTATTCATTATAAAGACAATCAAAAAGGAAAAATAGAAATAGAATATTATTCACAGGCAGAACTGGAACGGTTGATTGAAATGTTTGAATCAATAAAATAAGGGAGTATACATATGAATGATTTTTTTGAAAAAATCGGAATAGACCTGGGGATTCTGGTATTGATGCTTATGGTGCTTGTATTAATACTGATTGTAATAATACTTAATATGTCTTTAGGTTTGCATCGATTAAACAGAAAATATGCCATGTTTATGAAAGGGGCAGATGGACAAAGTCTGGAAAGAGTATTTAACCAGAAATTAAAAGAAGTTGACAGATTATCACTTGCAAACGAAGATAATAATTCAGAAATCCGATTACTTAAAAAAGAAGTAGGAAAAACTCTCACAAAATATGGAATTGTAAAATATGACGCTTTTGACGATGTGGGAGGAAAATTAAGTTTTGCTCTGGCTATGTTGGATCGAAAAAATACAGGATTCATTTTAAATGCAATACATAGCAGAGATAATTGCTTCTTGTATATAAAAGAAATCGTAAACGGAGAATCTTATATTTTGCTTAGTTCAGAAGAAATGGATGCTCTTCGCCAGGCGGTGAAATTTGGAGAAGTAGAAATATAAAATTATGTATAATAATTATGTAAACTAAAAGTTCGATGAATAATATCCTGTCGGCTGTTTGAAAAAACAATTTCAGATAGTCTGACAGGGTATTTTGTAATAGAAAAGAAATTTACAGGGAACCTTTTTTATATAACTGGATGGAAGAAAGACAGGTTAAATAAGGGATTCCTGCTTTTAAGACTTGAAAAAAAGGCAATACTAGTATAAAATAATTTAATCGTAAACGATGCCTTAAAATAGGGAGGAAATTATGTTAGATATTAAATTTGTCAGAGAAAATCCGGAAGTGGTTAAAGAAAATATCAGAAAAAAATTTCAGGATCAGAAATTACCATTAGTGGATGAAGTGATCGCATTAGATCAGGAAAACAGAAATATTAAACAGGAAGTAGAAGGACTTCGGGCAAACAAAAATAAAATCTCTAAACAGATCGGCGCATTGATGGCGCAGGGGAAAAAAGAAGAAGCTGAAGAAGTGAAAAAACAGGTGGCAGCTTCAGGAGCCCGTATTGAAGAATTGTCTGCAAGAGAAAAAGAAGTAGAAGAAAAAATCAAAAAAAATATGATGACAATTCCAAATATCATTGATCCATCCGTTCCTATTGGAAAGGATGACAGTGAAAATGTGGAAGTGGAACGTTTCGGAGAACCGGTAGTTCCAGAATTTGAAATTCCTTATCATGCAGAAATTATGGAATCCTTTGATGGATTAGATCTGGACAGCGCAAGAAAAGTGGCAGGAAACGGATTCTATTACCTTATGGGAGATATTGCGCGGATACATTCTGCTGTGATTTCTTATGCAAGAGACTTTATGATCAATAAAGGATTTACTTACTGCGTACCGCCATTTATGATTCGAAGCGACGTGGTTACGGGCGTTATGAGCTTTGCTGAGATGGATTCCATGATGTATAAGATTGAAGGTGAAGATCTGTACCTGATTGGTACCAGCGAACATTCTATGATCGGTAAATTTATTGATACAATATTGCCGGAAGAAACACTGCCGAGAACTCTTACCAGCTACTCTCCTTGCTTCAGAAAAGAGAAAGGAGCTCATGGACTGGAAGAAAGAGGAGTTTATCGTATTCATCAGTTCGAAAAACAGGAAATGATTGTTGTATGTAAACCAGAAGAAAGTAAAATGTGGTTTGATAAACTGTGGCAGAACACTGTGGAATTATTCCGCTCTCTGGATATTCCTGTACGTACATTGGAATGCTGCTCCGGTGATCTGGCAGACTTAAAAGTGAAATCCATTGATGTGGAAGCATGGTCTCCAAGACAGAAAAAATACTTTGAGGTGGGAAGTTGCTCCAATTTGGGAGATGCACAGGCAAGAAGATTAAAAATTCGTGTAAATGGTGAACATGGAAAATACTTTGCACATACATTAAATAATACAGTAGTAGCGCCTCCGAGAATGTTAATTGCATTCCTGGAAAATAATCTGAATGCAGATGGAAGCGTAAGTATACCAAAAGCGCTGCAGCCATACATGGGCGGAATTGAAAAAATCGTACCCAAGAAATAATCGCTGTGGAGAGTAAAATTCGCCAAATGTTATGTAAATAAATTATGTAACCTAAAAACAAAAAAGAAAGGAGGTACCTCTATGCATCAATATCTCAGAGCGGTTGGATTTTCAGACTTTAAAAATAAAAAAGAACTGGATGTTGTATTGAGAGAAGTGATTCGTTCCTATGATTCAAAAATGATCGTGGATGAAGGGAATAATCGCATATTTGCAGAAATGTCCAAATCATTTGGATGTGATACAGGAATAACTGTCTGTGGAGAATATGACGAAAATGATGAATTCCAGATGGAATATTACTTTCCTTATTTTCGTGGAACGGGAATTTCAACGGGTGAAGATGTAATAGTGGAGCAACATTCAGAAAAAGAAAGTTTTTCCGGAGCTTGTGATGATGTTCGCATAGGGGTAACTCTGATTTTCTATTTAACCAATGCAGGGGAATATTTAAACCAGAAATATAAAGGGGTGTTGGGTCAAACCCACACCACCCTGACACTGGCTGCGTTATCTACAGAAGGTTGTATTTTGCTCCCTATTCAAAAAAACAGAAGGCAACAGGAAAAGGATCAACAAATTACAAAAAAACGGACACAACTGATCAATGAGGCAAGAAAAGGGAATGAGGATGCCATGGAAAGCCTTACCATGGAAGATATGGATACTTATTCCATGATATCTAAGCGAATTGAAAATGAAGATATATTTTCCATTGTGGATACACATTTTATGCCTTATGGGATGGAATGTGACCGCTACAGTATTCTTGGAGAAATTACAGAAGTCCTGCTGGAAGAGAATACATTGACAGGAGAATATATGTATCAGCTTTCCCTGAAATGTAATGATATGCAGTTTGATGTGTGCATTAATCAGAAAGATCTGCTGGGAGAGCCGAAAACAGGAAGAAGATTTAAAGGAATCATTTGGCTTCAGGGAAATGTAAACTTTTAATAGAGATATATGCTATAAGAAAAAATAGTTGTATTTTAGAGGCAGGTATAGTAGAATTAAAAGGTGCGAGAATAATTTTAAAATGAAGCCTATGTGCAGATTGATTAGATAAATAGAGTATTCGGCTCCTAAGGGGGGACCTGTACTGACAACTTCTGAAAAGTACTCAGGTGTCGATGGCAATTCGGTACTGAGAATTTTGATTAGAAAAGCCAAGTGCTGCAGAGGACGCAAATAGCATTTTCGCCGAAAAAAATATCGGCTGAAAATAGAAAAAAATCGGTTAACGACTTCGAGGCAAAAAGGCACAAAAAGCCTTATTTTAAGCCAAAAATCGTATGTCGGCATAGCTCAGCTGGATAGAGCATTCGCCTCCTAAGAGAAAGCCGAGGCATTCCCCAAAGGGAAAAAATGAAAAACAACTTTCAGTTCGAATCTATTCTGAAAAATGCTAATGGTGACAACAAAGCATTCCCCAAATTGGGGAACGTTCTAATGTTACCAAATCAAAAAAATCTGTAGATTGACAACTCGAAAAAGAGTTGATAATCTTATATATGGCCGAAGGGAAAAATCCCAGAAACCCAGTAAAATCAAGGGTTTGCGGCATGTGTCGTCATAGCTCAGCTGGATAGAGCACTCGCCTCCTAAGCGAGGGGTCGGAGGTTCAAATCCTCTTGGCGACGGGCTTCAAAGCGTTCGAAAATGTTAGCTGGATTAGCTGACAACGAACGCTTTTGTTATTTTCAAATCACGTTCGTGACACAAAATTCCATTCAAAATGATCAATTTCCAGCTAACGCAATCCGATTTTTGTTAGCTGACATCTAATCAAAATTACCGGTTTGCAAACATGGGTTTTAAGAAGTCCAGCTAACATTTGGGTTCCGCTCCGTTGTCACCCCTTATTCGGGGATGTAAATCAGAGAAAAGGCGGGAAAAGAAACAATCTCTCCCAAACCTGCAAACATGAATTAGCTGAAACAGTATTCAATTCTATTAGCTACAGCTAATGGTCAAACAGCAATGTCTGTTTGGAACTTTACTATCTATAAAAGTTCCAGGCAGGCATTTTTTA
>DETV01000045.1 GCA_002361775.1 Eubacterium sp. UBA3279 | reverse complement strand
AACTGCTTCAGGCTGTCATATTCAAACCCTGTATAACGGTATCTCCGCTCTGCCCCCCCCTGCACTGCTTCAAAATCTTCCATAGACAGTATCTGGTCCGAAAAATCATAAGTATACTTTGTTTCCAGGGTATTTTAAAAATCATAATCTTGTAAAACATACATTTCCAGAAAATATTGGTCAATAAGGCTGTCATTCGGAAAATACTCTTTTATCTTTTCGTTTATTCTTTTCTTCTCGGATTCCAGTTTCTGTTTCTCCCATTCTTCCTTTTCTGTTAATTTCTTTTTTGTAAAAAGTTTCCTTCTCCATTTTTTCTCATCTTCCGATAAAGTATTCCAGCAGGTACGCATCAACAAAGACTCTTTAACTTATTGCTGTAAATCCCAATTGTTTTCACCCATTCTCTCAATACCCAGATCTGTCCGTCTGCCGCCCCATATTCGTCCACTGCCGCCAGACAGATATGGTTTTCATCATATTCTTCTATTTTCCCGCAATAACACTCTCCCTCCACATCCAGCATCACCAGGCATTGATGATTCTTGATATACATCAGAAATTCTTCGCCCAAAACTCTGCCTTGCATCTGTAACAGGTTTTCCTCCGTGTCTTTTTTCTTAATTCTGTCCATTTTCAGAAGATATTTGCTCTCTTCATAAATGCATCGAAGCTCTTCCAAGGCGAAGAGTACATAGCCATCCGCATCCCCGTTACAATCTACAGCCTTTATCACCAGCTCTTCTTCCGTGACATACGCTACTTCTCCCACATAAAACTTGTCCAAAACATCCTCTATGTAAAATTCGAGCAATTTCCCCTTTCTTTCATACGCTTTTAGATTTTCATAAAAATCTTTGCCGTTTTTCCCTGTCAGTTCCCTACATTCAAAATCTTTTAATTTCTTTCGGATTCGCAGCTCATACGATTCTATTTCTATCCCATGGATTTCCTCTTTCCTTAACCAGACTTTACCGTCACTTTCACCATAGTAAGTACACTCATCCATTACTAAAATTTCATCCGTAAAGTACGAAATCCATCCAGAATATTCTTGCTCTTGATAACATACTGAGATCAGTTCCTTATTTTCCATGGCATACTGCAAAAGAGCAGACATCATGTCTTCCCCCTCCATTAAAAATGGAGGTTCTTTTTCCTCCTTCCACAGCTTCTGCCGCCGCTGCAATTCCATATCACTTCTTCTGCAGCATATGATGTCATCCGTCTTTCCTAAATAATACCCACCCTCACTTCCGTCATTGTTGACCATTCTTATCAGAATTTCATTTTCATCAACCTGCAGAACAAATCCTGTATGTCCCTCTTCTAAATCATCCATTGTAAAAAGCGAATACATTTGGTAGGATTTTTTTGCCTCCAATAATTGCTTCTTTAAATTCATAGTTCAATCTCCTCCCTTTCCCCCTGCTTTTATAGATAATTTCCCATTCTGCCGGATTTGGCATGGCTCCTGTGTGTCAGCGGAATCCATCTCCTGTCTCATTCCAAATACTTTTTTAGCTCGTCCAGCATTGCCTCCGCCTTTTTCCTGTCCACCTGGTTTTCCTCTACTTCCTCAAACAAAGGGATGATTCTCTGAAACGGATAATCCGCAGGGTTTACTTTGATTCCAACCGGCAAGATATAGTCATACCAATACGGCTTCATGACAGGCTTGGGGTACTGATATTCCGTTAAGTCAAAGTCATCTTCCTGCTCTAACAGTTCCAGCAATTCCCCGTTTATTTTCTCTCCCGGATGGATCCCTGCAGATTCCAGTGTCACAGGCCACTCCTCTTCACACTTTCCCAGGTACTCCAAAAAATGGGACATCCCGACATTTTCTTCTGACAAAATCAGAATCTTCGGCATGATTTTTTCATCCTCAATCTGTTTTACTTCTCTCTTGGCTCTTTCTGAGCCGATTTCTTCTAATCTTCTTTTGATCTCATCCTTATTAAAAATATTTACCCTGTCACGTATGCTGGTTGCAGCAGCTCTTTGAACCGAAGAGTCTTTTCCATTTTCCTCTTTGAAAAATGTAAACAATTGGTCTAATGCATCCGCCTCCCCTGCCAGGTATCTGTTTGTCTCATAACAGACAATTACCCAGCTCCTGTCTTCCTGACTGTATAATTCCCTTACATTCTCCAGATATTCCCGCACACTTTTTTCATTATAACCATAACGGTTAATGTATACATCAAAATAGGACAATGCCGCATAGCCGCTCTCCATTTTACTATATTTTCGGTTCATCCGCTCCATTAAAAACTCCACGCTTTCCTCTTCCCGCCCTATACCCAAAGAATCGATCGCGTTGACCCTGACCAGTCCATTTTTATCATCTGCCATAATTCTCAAAACTTTTTCACTTTCCGGTGTATAACGGTTAACCAATGCCTGAGTCAATGCGCATCTGATCGTTGAACTCTTATCTTGGGACATGCGGTACATTTTTACCAGCTCTTCCGATGATGGAGTACGGCCTGAGTGACGTATCTCATCCAGATACTGTATTTTATAAGTATAATTATTTCGATGCTTCATAACACTCCTTCTTTTTGTTCACGTCCAATATATTGTCTTAACCCATTTACAAACACATCAAACAGAAATATATTTAACACTCGCTGCCAATCATTTTGCCTTCTATTCTATCCAGTACCATCTTCCATCTGTCACTTCCCTGTCAAATTGCATAATCCCTACTTGTTCCTCCGGGCAATATAGAATTTCCATATCAAATGCTGCGTATTTTTTAACAAACTCCAATAATTGCTCCATATTTCCCACATAGGTATTTAAATTAAAGAAGCCTGTCATCAAATATCCTTCTTTCTTTTTTCCAATTTTTCTTTTCTCCCATATATCCGGTAGTTTCGGATATAAATGATATTCCTCCTCCATTTTCACAGCTTTACACAAATTCAAAGCCTCTTTATTGTCTTGTATAAGTGCCGCAAACTTCTTTCTTTTTTCTTTTTTCCCTGAAAGCAATTCCCGACACCTTTTTCTATAGTCTGCCCGAATAAAATTT
>DETV01000113.1:70561-140003 GCA_002361775.1 Eubacterium sp. UBA3279 | reverse complement strand
CAGCGTTTAATTTGCCGGATAACATTTTTTTATTGCCTGAACGATTTTTTCGAACGTATTCATAAGTGTGCCTCTCTTTCAAAAACTTCCTGCATTTTCTCCACCACAGATGCTTCGGCTTCTTTTACAGCCGGTGTAAGTACCGGCTGTGCTTTTTGTCTATGAGTTCCAAATTCCAGATAAACCATTTTTTCCATGTTCCTTACACCTTTTTTATCTGTTCCAGTGGGACGTACCGCAATGTAACAGCCAATTGCATTTCTTTTGGGTTTTGTCGCTTTTATTGACTGTAACATTTCCCCAGTCACTTCATGTCTGGATGTCCTCTGGATAATACTCTTGCTGAGTATCGGTACTGCTTCTCCCAGCATGATGGGCGCGATTTTCTCAATGTCAATAGCCTCCAGATCTTTCATTAGATCATCGATTCCCTGCACTTCAAATCCCATTTGTTTCCCTTCTTTCACAGGATAATACAAGACGCATCCCTTTATTCTTCCGATAAGTCCTCTTGATATCAAAAATCTGTCCATCTGTTTCATCTATAAGCCAGCGTTGTCCACTGTAGTTGCAAGCCATGATTTCAACATTTTGATTTATTGTATATCCTTTTTGTGCCGCAAGGATCTCATCATTTCTGGTTACGTCTGTAAAATCAGCCGGGATTCCTCTCAGGAATTCGTACTTCGCATCCGAAAACCCAGCTCCATCTTGTGTCTCCTTCTTTTTGATTGGAAGCGAGATACTCTTATTCCACATTTTCTTCCTCCAATGCCAGGCGAGATACTTTCTTTTCGTATAACTTTACATATTTTTCAGTGTCGCTTCGATCATCCCCGATATATGCTTTGACGTAAAAGGTTATTGCTGTAACTGCACTCTGGCATTCAGCCTCAATGATTGACTTAGGTACTCCAGATGCCATCATATCTGCTTTGCAGTCTTCTATATAACCTTCAATTTCTTCATCATATACTGTGATTTCTGCCGCTATCCCGCATCTTTTCTTTATAATCTGTAACAGATTCACCCTTATCATCCTCCAGTTACAGTTTCATCCGCAATCGTGATTTCTCCATTTACAATCGCCTGCAGATCTTTTGCTTCACAGTCTTCTCTCTCAATTGCCCGGAATAAAGTCATATCTTCTTCGAAAGCGTTTAACTCCCCTGCTACTGCAGTATTAGAGGTTGTGATTGTGAGTACTTTCCGATCAAAAAACATGATCGCCTCTTTCAGGTCTCCAATAATCATCGGAATTTTTCTCTGTCCTGCCGTTTTTGTGTCCGATGGCATATCGCTGTTTGGTACCACAAACACCGGGATTCTTGCTGCTCCCGCACAAACTACCATTTCCATCGGATTTGCAGGGTTTGGCTGGAGAATGTATCTTCCTTCTGCGTCCTTTAATGTGTCAAGATACTGCAATCCATCATCATTCGTTACCAGCTTTGATGTGGCTTTAAATGCCTGTCCCAGTGTGACGTTCAGAGCTTTTTTAATATCGTCCAGTCCTTCCATGGGTGTTTTATTTTTACCATTGATTACTTCCAGAATGATTTTGTTTCTGGTGACGCGAGATTCGTCTCCGATCCATACGATCAGCGTCTGTACGATATTTGCATCTGTATCTTCCAAGAGTTCATTGGTTGCCGGGAAATATCCTGCATATTTTGCAATTTCATAGTCAATCCGTTCGAATTCCGGTGTATTCTTGGCTCCAATTTTTCCTTTTTCTCCAACTTTCGCAAAACCTGTCTGCTGACTCCGTTTTTTGTAAGTTCTGGAGCCTTTATTGGTGGAAACATGCTCTACAGTTACAAGATCGATCAAAGACGCTTTCGCTTCCCGATAAGTATTGATCCTTGTCTGGATGTCTTCCGGAACGGTATAGCCGCCTTCAGCAGGTGTCCCTTCTGTCATTGCATTTACAAATACGAATCCGCATCTTGCAGCGTCGGCAAATTCCTTTGTGGAATCCCGGTTCTGTACAGGTTTTCCCATTCCTGCGTCAATCTGGTTCTGCATATTCTGTGTTTCGGTATCTTCGATATCTTTTAAGATGTCAAATTCCTCCTGCATATTCTGCAGTTCTTTCTTCGCTGCTTTTGCCTCTTCCAGTTTTCCCTGTTCTACCAGTGCCTTGATCTCACTTTTTTTCAGATTGATTCCATTTAACAATGCTAATAATTTTTTATTCATGTTATTCTCCTTTTTATATTCCATACAAATCAAGATCGTTTAAGATTTCTTCTGTCGCTTCTTTTTCTGCCTTCTGTTTCTTCGCCTTTTCCCTGATTTCATCCGTCAGCCACATCCCGGCAAAGTTGTTGGTGTAACTGCGTATATCTTGATTCCGGATGATTTCGTCTACGAATCCCATTTCTAAGCATTGATTTGCTGTCAGCCATGTTTCCCGGTCCATCATTTTTAAAATTTCTTCTTTTGATTTTCCGGTTTTTTCTGTATAGGCTGTTGCCAATGCCGCATTCATTTGTTTTAAGATTTCTGCGTTTTTTTGCATATCGTGGTAGTCACCGGATGCCCCATACATGGACACATTGTGAATCATAATCATTGCAACCGGACTAATAAGACATCTTCCTGCCATTGCAATTATGCTCGCAGCACTCCCCGCCATGCTTTCCACTTTCACGACAACGTTCTGTCTTGCCCTGAGTTTACTGTAGATCTCACTTCCTGCAAATACAGATCCTCCTCCTGAATTTATAAAAACCTCAATTTCTTCCTCAGGTTCTGCCTTTTCCAGTATGCTCTCGACATCTTTGGGACATGTTGCATCCATGTTGAACCAGTCGTATATCCATTTATCGCCATTACTTACGATATCTCCAGACACTTTAATTACTGCCACTTTTTTCACCTCTTCCATATTGTTTTCCTACTTCGGTAAGCGGAATATAATTTCCATTTACAATTAGCTTATCTCCTCCTTCTTTCCGCGGTTTATCTAAATATTCCCTTCCTTCGTTTACACTGTAAAGACCATTATTCACTGCTTTGACAAGATTTTCCATCTGTGTCTTACTGTCTGTACGTAAAAGAGCTTTTTCATTAAATTTGTAAGAAAATCCATCTTCCTGCTGCTGAGGCATCAGATACTTTCCGTTGATCTCCTCTTCATACATCTTTAGCCTATACGCCATGGTATCAATTAAAAAAGCCAGCTGCTGCGTTTCGCTGTTCGCATAGCTGGACTTTTCATAATTGTTGATCTGATTCGGTTTGATTCCGAACGCCCCAGCGATCTGAAGGGCGGAATATTTTTTCAGTTCAAAAAACTGCGCATCCGTCAGGTTCATTTTAAGCGGCTTAAGCTCTAGTCCTATCGGAACAGGAATTACCTTTCCTGCGTTTTTTGGACCGGATAAAGCATCCGCAAATCGTTTTTGAAGTTTCGCTCTGCGTCCCTCATCCAGATCTCCGGTGTATTGCATAGCCATACTCGCTGTCAATCCCTGCTCATAAAGACGGTTCATAAAGTTTTGGCTCTCCAGCGCTCCTCCGATCGTGTCCGCAAGTATCTTTCTTACCGGTGTCCCCATAAATCCATCTGTGCTATGCCATGTTTTAAAATGCATGACTTCCGAGTTTTTAAATAAGTACTGCTCTCCGGTTTTTGGATCATTGTATTGGTAATATAACCGTCCCTTCCCGCCAAATAAACCAATATCATCCATCAACGGAAAAGTGTAATTACTTTGCATTGGCCAAAGATCCAATGTCTTGTATCTTCCTCCGTACTTTTCCCGTGTGAATTCTCTTCGCATCCACACATAACCATTTCCGTAGTGCTGACAATTTTGTTCTACCACGCTCCAAAATGTTGATGGCGT
This sequence comes from Eubacterium sp. UBA3279, assembly GCA_002361775.1. Classification (GTDB taxonomy): domain Bacteria; phylum Bacillota; class Clostridia; order Lachnospirales; family Lachnospiraceae; genus Oliverpabstia. Next base: position 136,146 of record DETV01000113.1, on the reverse strand, counting down.
CATAAATTCATTAGGGCGTACTGTCAATAATCTGCTTTCCGGTGTTGGATCAGCGCGTATTTTTCCATCTTTTGTTTCCTGGTAATATTTAAGCGGGAGTTTTCCCATAGTTTCCGCCAGCATTTTCATACAGGTATAGTAAGTAACTTCCTGTATATGCTTTTTACTTACTCCTGTTATTCCGAGCCATTCTAACACTTCCTCATCATTCATTCCTGCAGATGGCCGCACCAAAGCATTCCATGCATTTCTTATTCTCTTCCATATCGCCATATTTACCATTCACTTTCCAGAAAATTATCAATTTCCTCTTCAAATTTTGACCCAAAAACATGGTACATTGCCAATTTAAACGCACACAATACCGCATCTACTGGATCAATTCTTTTCGTTGTTGCATCTTTATCTATTTTTATCAAACCATTGTTTCTGCGAATCACTGCGTTGCTCATAGCAAAATTCAGTAATGGGTTGTAAGTATACAGGATGTTTTTGGAATATACCTGTTCTCGGAAGCCTTGTGTAGATTCATTCAATGATTTGTGGCTCTGATATACCTCTTCCACTTCGTACCCTTCATCCGATAGATCCATCATGAGCTTGCTGGCATTTGCCGGATCAAAACAGAGCGTATGAATCTTCCATCCATGTTTTTCACAAGTCTCCAGCACATATTTCATTACCTGTGCCTGGTCTACAATAGATGTATTTGTTACAGTCAAAAATCCCATTCGTTCCCAAGCATCGTAATCTACTTTGTCTTTTGCCTTTCTTTCTGCCAGCTTTTCACGATTTGGCACGAAAGAATGCGAATATACAATGTACTTTATAATCTTTCTACCGGTTTCGTCTGTTTCGTCACTTAAAAACGGAATTACGAAAGCAACTGAGGTCAGATCAATCTTTGCTGACATATCAAATCCCACGTATACATCCATACCTTTTGTTGATATTGGTATTTCTTCTACCTGGCAGGCTTTCCATTTTGCCATGTTCATGTAGCCGTTTTCTTTTGCCTGCACCCATATATTCAGCATTTTTGTGAGGAATGCTGTCATTTTTTCTGGGATCTCTTTTGCAATCTTATACGCTTCTCTGATCTTTTCCCGTCCTTTTTCATAACTCATACGGATAGGGTTCGCTTTCCACCAGATTTTTTCATCCGACAATTCTTCTGGGTTCTCATAATCTTCTGAATCTAATTCCATGATATCAATCAAATATGTATCATTTTCCACATCAGAATCAGGATCTAGCACTCTGGAACAGTATGTGTATTCCTGCACATAGCAAGGATATGTTAGATCCATGCCTGCTGTTGTAATAATCATCAGCAATGGTTCTTTGGTGTTTGCTCCCATTCCCAAATCGTAAAATTCTGTTGTCTGGTGCTGGTGGTATTCGTCCAGGATTAATCCTGCAGGGTTAGTTCCATCTCCTTTTTGTCCATCTTCTTTGCATAAAGCTTTTATGAAGCTTCCCGTTTTTATGTGTTCAATCAGATCTTTTGTGATTTTAAACTTTGACCGTAAAGGAGAACCTTTTAGCATTAATTTAGCTTCATTGACAATTATTTTGGACTGATCTCTTTTTACTCCAGCCGTATAATATTCGTAAACCTCTTCGTTTTTAACTGCCTGCGTGGATATCTCATAAAGAGCAATCCCAGCCTCCATCTGTGACTTTGCATTTTTCCTGCCTACTTCCACAAAGCTTCTTTGGAATCTTTTTCTTTCTGTTTCTTGGTTTCTCCATCCATATAGCTGACATAATATAAATTTTTGCCATGGATTTAGGACAATCTGCTGTCCGGCCAGTTCACCTTTACTGTGTCTTAGTAAGAAAAACCAATCTACAATATTCTGTGCCTCCCTTTCATTCCAAATATAAGGAAACCGAATATTAAGTGTATTCCTTGACTCTGCCTTTTTTATATCCCGAAGGAATCGCTCACAGGCTTGCTTATGTTTCTTTCCACTGATGTAACATTCATCCTCTGATATGCAGGTATCATTTATGCATTTCTCTGCATACTCTTTTAATTCTTCAAGAATCGTCATACTTCATATGTTCTTCCTCTTTTATATATTTCCAAACTTTTTGCTTATCATTTCTTCTGTTTTTTCCGTTTTGGTTACGGCTGCTTTTAATCTGGAATCAATCGTCAACCCACAAAGAGAAGCAAATTTCCGCATTTCAGCAGCGTAAGTTGTCTGGATATCTACCATCGGATTCTTTACTACAATGACTCCATTTCTGGTTTCTCGGTCAATGTAGTATGTCTGCTCTTTTAGGATATCGGTTGCTTTAATGTAATTGGCATATGCGTTACAGTAACCTCCCAAATTGGCATAATCTAAATTTCCAACGATATCAATTTTGTTTAATTCCCGCACAATTCTGCGCCATTCTTTGCGCGCAACATCATTAATCAGCCATTCCGGAGGGGTTTTTAGGTGGCTCTTCCCTGTAGTCACTGTCTCCTCCTCCATTTTCTTGTTTTGCTTTTCAATCAGCGTTAAATGAGCTTTTTGCATATCAATAGGTTTTTTCGGTCTCGCCACTATTTCCCCTCCTTTCAGTATTTTGCCAACTTTTTATTTATTTTCGGAGTTTTGCGTGAGGAAAGGGGGACGTGCGGTCAGATGGGATTGTCCAAAACTTTTTTGATTCCCCCTCCTCCGCTATCCCCTGCTCCGGTATTCTTTGACCATCTCCGAAAGCTCCTGGATCATTTTATCTTTTTTGGTCTTATACATGGTTTCGATCAGGCTATGTGTGTCATGATGTAGGCTGATCAGATTATCCAGTTCGCTCCTCTTACTCGGTTCATCTTTCAACGGGATGATGTGATGTACTGTGTCCGCTGCCACTGCAATCCCTTGTGTCATATATAAATAGACGTCTATTCCTCCATCAATTTCAAGCACTTCTGCTCTACTCATTCCCCATTCTTTGCTATTGTAAAACTTCCTGCTCTTTTTATCTCGACTATACTTATCGTACTCCTTATGTCGTGTCTTCAGGCATGGGCAGTTCTTCCCCGCTTCCATTCGTTTTCCGCACCGGCTACACCTTTTATAGATTGGCATACGCCCCTCCTTGATAATTCATTCTGGATATTCTTTGAATTTGCACATAAAAAGACACCTAACAACTGTTAGATGTCTTGCGTTGAGTATATTTTATGGTCTGGTTATAATTATTCCAGACAATCGGAACACCAGGATTTGAACCTGCGACTCGATTTTACGGCTCGTGCTTCCTCCCAACTGGGAAGATGTTCCGGTACCGCCAGCCTGCACTCTGGCGGTTTTGCTTTAAAGGAGTTTATATGATTAAACATTCTGTAGCCTGCTGCCACTTCGGATTCCCTTCTGGGATTCCTTATTATAAATATTACCACAGAATAAGTGAACGTGAGTGAACGGTTTTTAATTTTTTTGAAATTTTTCCAAATATCTATTATGTTTCATTCTGCAGCTATGTTCCGTGTAGTTTTTCTTTGGGAATCTCCGGTTCATTTCATTTGCCACCTGCTGCCATGTCAGATCATCCTCGTAAAACAATCTAAATATTTGTCGCAGTTCACTTTTGGGAATCTGGTTTATGTAATCATCCACTAAGTTCAGTGCTTCAAGTAGATTGTCCTCCAGAATTCCTAATTTTGCAACCCTCTTTTTTAGCATCCCTTTTACCGCATCATACTCCGGATCCGGGAATCCTGTTATCTTAATCGGTCCTATGGTGCCATCTTTCCGGGTGCCGGTGACTGTATCTGATACTACTCCTTCTTCTTTTATTTTTTCTAACCTTCTTTGTGTCTGTTCGATACGGTATCTAAGGTCTTTTGCTTCCTGGCGTATCTCGCAATACTGGGTTAAGGCTTCCAGTAAGTCCATGTGGATCACCTTCTTCTTCGTTCAAATTCCCACCAAGTAAAATTTTTCCAGTAATCCTGATGGGAGGATTACTGTGACAATGTTGGTATGAATTTCTCGTATCCTTACTTTTACTGTCTTATTTTCTGTTCTCTCATTTGCTTTATCCTGCACTGGAAGAAACATTTTAATAATGTCTCCTTCTTTTACTTTGTGCTTCTTCCGGAGACGTTCTCTTTTTGTCTCGTGGGATATCGCTCTTTCTGCTACAGGATCTTTACATCCACTTTTATTCACTGCTGCCACCTCCGTATTCGCATTTGCCACAATCGTTGTTCGCTGCTCCGAAGCAACCATGGCACTTGTCTGGGCGGTAGGGTGCTGGGAGAGGCATCCAGGCATTAACAATGACATTATGGCTAATACAGCTCTCTTCATCGTCACCGACATAATACGCTCCGCCATCACTATCTTCACGATACATTCCCACGAGTGGGATTGAGAAATTTTCGAATGACAGAAGTACATATTCCTCTGATTTTGGTGGCTGATCTGCCGGAATCCAATTATCATTTGCATGTACTGTTGGTTGCTCATCAATTATTCTTAATATACTTTTCTTGTATTCCTCCAACACCTGAATGGTCATTGTTTTTCCGTTTCTCATTCCAGTTATCGTCATTGTTAGGCTTTCTATTTCCTCTTGTAATGCTTTTCGGTCTATTAGTTCATCATTGTCACTCCTGCGCGAACAAATCAATGGAATTCCTGCGCGAACCAGCGGAACAATCGCATTGTAGAAATTATCTGTCCCATCTTCATATCCTTGTGAATAAATATTAAGAATTTCTTGTCTTTTATTTTTTTGCCGGATATTTTGCATATAATTTTTCTTTTCTATTTCCATCTTTGATTTTATTCATCTCTTCCAAAATCTTCTCTAGTACGTTCATTCTTTCACCCTCTTTATGTCTCTTTAATCAATCTTTTCAGCCTCGTAAGGTATCCACATTTCCGGATTGAAATTCAATGTATATTTATATTTTTCCACATCTCCTGCTGTTATGTCCTCTACCACATAAGTCACATTATCACTCAAACCAATAAAGTGTTTCTTATATTCTCCATTTTCATCTTCCACAATTACCTCCAGTTGTTCATCACTGGTATCTGCATTTATAGACATTTTCCCAGTCATTTGAAAGAGTACATCGCCCTGCAAACAATTAATAACTGTGATCTGTCGGATATCATTAAAATTATCTGCTTCTTGAGATAGATTGTATGACACTCTATTTGCTTCTGTATCACATCCTGCCAATGTCATAATTCCGATAACTGCTACCATAAATATTTTTTTCTTCATATTTGACCTCCACTGACTCCAATTCATTGCGTTTCAACAACATTTAAAATCTTCTCGACTGCTTTATCCCAGAAAATGTTACAAAAATCTTCCAAAGTTCCAAGTGAACTTTCATCCCAATCTATCAGCTGAACATCTTCTGCGCATATCGTCTTTACTCCCATTTCTCTCAATGATTCATTCATCAAATCATCCACTATTTCTTGAGTCCCTGCATATTCACACCCTCTATCCGTAAACTCCCTTAACTCTTCCATGTCTTTTTTACTTAATTTGCTCATTTTCTCGCTCCTCCACTAATACAAATTATTTTCTTCATGTCTGACCTCCACTGTATAAAATAGGCTCATGATTGTTTTGTAAACTGCTGCCTCTATCTTATGTTTAAATGTTCTGCTTTTACGGTATGTCCCACCGGTAAAATGGTCTACGCCAATTAATATTGCTTTGTACAAAATACCACCTCCAAGCGCTGTCCACAGTATGGACAATATTTATTCGGGCGGATGATTGCTCCGCATTGGCATTTCACCCACATTTCTCCTCTGGGTTCCACCTTTGTCGGGGTATTTTTCTTTTTGAGCTGTTCAAATTCTTCTATAGATCCAATCTTTCGATACCTCTCTACCTCCGATATGATATTTAAAATTTCTTCTTTTACAGGTCCATCCTCTACATGCGCTGCATACAGCATGGTCATTGTATCAATCGCCGTGTTAAAATGCTTGCTCAGTTCTGCCTGATCTATCATGGTTTGACGGATATTTCCTTTATTTCCAATGGCTATATTTCTGAGTAAAACCGGTAATAACTGGGATAATCCAGCTATGCTCTCTTCTAAGTCCTCCTGTTTTACTCCTATAATAATTTTATCTCCCACTTTCTTTCTCATGGTACTCCTTTCCGGGTACCGCACAGCTACGGTACCCTTATGTATTTTGTGATATATTTACCAAAAAGCCTGGTCTGTCATAAATAGCTTTTCCGGAACTTGTCCCGGAATTCTTCCCTTGTATGTTTTTGCTCCCAGATCGCTTGGGCGTATCGTTTGACTATTAAATTGGTTTCCTGATCTGTATGTACTGCTGCTGATCCGGTTCTATGATGTCTTGGACAAAGGTACACAGTAAGTCCCTCCTCTGTGCTGGCTGTTCGGTCTGGTCCTTCAAATACGTGGTGTTCTTCGATGTCTGGGTAATAAAAATTGTTGTTATCCAGTAGCATACACAGAAAACACCGTCCGTCTTTGTCCTGCAGGATGCTTGGTCTGGGTTTGGGTCTTCTTTTCTTTTTCTTCCCAGATTTCGGGAAGAGTAAATTATTTGATGGTTTCATACATTCCTTTCTTTTCGTTGTATTTTACTGCCACTGGTGTGCCGCAATTAATACAGTTGATATCAAACATTTCTTCGGTTCGGTTGGTAAGGTATTTGCTTTTGTTTCCACATTCACAGCTTACCCATACCTGTTTTAATGGTTCTTTGAATGGCTCTTTACATCCGCATTTTTCACAGCTCACTCCGCTAACTCCTGTTTTTGAGCAAAAGCTTACGGTATTCCCACAGTCTGGGCATTTGATGTGAAGAAAACCGGTGTATTTCTTTCTCTTATCAGGGGGGGCTGTTGCTTCGTTTTCTTCCGATTCTTGCATTTTTGGCAGCTCTGTTTTAGGTGGCTCTGTTTTGGACAGCTCCAGAAGACTGCTCACCAACGTATCAAACATCCTGCTGCTTTCTTCCTCGCTCAACTTCAATGTGATTCTTTTTGTCTTTGTTGCAATTGTAATCATTCTTTTTTCTCCTTTACTTTGTTTTACCTGAACCATGTTTCTATAACCGCCGGATGGTCATATATATCTCTGGGTACTCTAAGATAAAATCCTGCTGCCTGGATCATATCCCTTAAATCTTTGATATTGTCACTTATCGCAAAAGTTCCGAGTGGCGCCGGTACCGCACTCTCAAATAATCTCGCCACGTACACTCCCCGGTGATCTGCCGGAGAATCGTATATTGTGATGGATGGCAGGATCATGTTGTCGTAGTTTATGTTGCGAAATGGATTAAATTTTTCTTCTGTTTTCATTCTTCTTCCACCCTTCCATTTTGATCTACCTTCTCTTTTAGCCATGCTTCCAGACGATCTACGGATTTTATGATTTCCCCCGCTTCCGGATTGTCCAGGTACCATCTTTGCAGGTAAAGCGCCATTCCAAATTCCGTACAGCCGTCCAGATATTCTTTTCTTGTTTGCTTCGGCATCGCCTCCGGATAATCAATAATCTCCATCTGGCCTGGCAACTGCTCTGAATCTGTCTCCGTCATTGTATTTATCGGCTTTTCCGGTTCTGCCGGCAGAACTTTTTCCAGTGTTTTTTTCGGTTCTTTCTCCGGCTTTTCCGGTGTTCTTTCCACCTGACTTTCTACTGGTTTTTCTGGTTTTGCCTGACGTGTTGTCGTTACTGTAGTTGTGACCGTGGTTTCTTCCACTGTCATTTTTCCGTAATAGCTCTCATATGTCCGGTTTCCGGAAATTGCATCATGATAGATCTCCTGCATCATAGAAAATAACTCTCCATAGCTCATGCTGTGGTTTTCCGGATCTCCGAATACTTTATACTTGATTCCCTTGTCCAGATCATAGAAGAACAGCATATAGCTCCCTTTCCGGTATACCAGACTCCCGGATGGGTTCAGGATATCTACCAGTTCTTCCATATCTCCCGTTGTGTACCCGTCAGAGCTGTAGAATTCATTTAGAACTTCTGGTTTTTCCCGGAAAAATTCAATGATCGTTTCGCTTAATCCGGTATCTTCCGTCGGTTCTGTTTTATTAAATGCTTTCAGTTCCCTTAACTGTGCCCTGGTCGTATCTGGTGTTATCAATTCCCTGTCTGCATCTGAAAGTTTCAGCATTTCTCCCAGGATACTGCTGCCGATTCCCTTATATGGTTCTTTTAACTCCATGCTGTCCGGACCTTTCGCGAACGTCTCATGGATTTTGATAAAGGTGCTGGTAGTGCTTTTGCTGATCTTATACTCTGCCTCTGCAAATTCACTGACGGAATGGTATCCGTCCTTTTCATAAGCTTTTGTCTCCCGTATCCGCCGGAGCCGGTATCCAATCCTCACAAAAGCTTCTGTTGCCACACACAGATCTTTCCGTATAGCTTCCTTTTCCTGCAGCCAGTCATCCAGTGTCATTTGTACATATTCCATGATTTCCCTCCTTTGGCCATGCGTTCTTTTTCTACGATTCGTTTCTGTACCTGTTTTGTAAACCTCTCCATAAATTCCGTTGCTTCTTTCGGCGGCTCTCCGTTATAGATTGCCCGGCACTGCTTGATCTGACTTCCTTTCATTTCCACGGTACAAAATGCTTTTTCCGGCATTTCCTTCTTTCTCAGGAAAAATACAACTGTCTCTCCTCTTATCATCTTGTCAAAATAAATGCCGCCAACACAGTTATGGTTTTCCCTTCCTTCCCTCCGGAAGTCTTCTTTACAGGTAGGAAGTACAATACAAAACTGTTCGTTTTCTCCGTGATAGATTTCTTCCAGCTCTGGCAGCATCTCCTGTAGTAACTGATCTTTTTCTTCTACTTTCATCCCTTCTATTTTTTCTTCCCTTTCCTGCCTTTGCATGGAGATATTTTCGTGGATGGTCTGGAAATTTTTCGGAAACAGTTCGTTCTTGGTGATTGTGATTTTCAACACTTTCAGGTCTTCGAGGTAATCAAAATAATCTCCGATTTCCTGTACTGATGCAAAATTCTCCATGAAATACCGGTGAAATTTTTCCATATGCCCGAATTTTGCAATCTCCACTATCATCCGTTCCCCTAACGTTTCCGAAAAATACAACAGCTGTTCATCTGTCAGTTTTACACCACAAGTATTGGCATTTTTCAATACCCGCATTTCTTTTATGGTTGCATTAATCCGGATCAGCTGCTGCATCTGGTCTTTTTCAACGTCCAGTAGTTTCCATGGTTTCTTTTCTTCCCATTGGAGTTCCCCATATCCTTTCCCGGATTCCCATGCTATGTTGTAGAGACCTGCCTTTATCAGATATTCCATCTGCGGATGCCGGATACTTTCCCGGAATAATCGGGTTGGAAAACAGTAACAGCCTTGCTTTTCGGACAACAGCCGTTCCAGCGGTATGTACTGGATGCCTGCCTCTTTTCGCAGTTTTTTTATATTTCTGTGATACAGGACACATTCTTCTGAGCCGCCCAGCTCCTGCCAATAATCTCCCACTCCGTGGTTTAACTCGTGGCACCACCGGTCTATTCCTGTACGTTTGTACTCTCCGAACTCAAACAATTCTACCGGCACAAACGCTTCTGTAAGCATCCGTCTCTGGGTTTCCCAGCATCCGGCAAAGCTTACCCGCCAGTCTTTTTCCAATGTTCTTTCGATCTGGCACGAAAATTTCCGTAGGATATACCCGGTCCCATTAGTTAATTTCTGTAGTATCCCTACTTTTTTTGTGTCAAATAAATATTTCTGTTTCTTCCAGGCTTTGTAATATACTTTACTTTTGCACTTTGGGCAGATTCCTTGCGTGTTGTGTCTTGGTATCTTTTTCAGTTCTACTTCTTTTTCACAATGGGTGCAGTAACCTTTTCTGGTCCCAGTATGATACATGATGTACCGCTCCTGGACAAACGCAGACGTTTTCACCCATTGGTCAAAATCTTTTGGCAGATCCGGTACTGTATTCATCACCTCGTCAATAGCCTCTATTTCACTTTTGTGCCGTTTTTCCAGTTTTTCTTTCAGGATATCGTTCTGGAAATACAGTACCGCTTCTTTTGGTTCCCTTTTCCCGGTTCCCAGGTAATCATTGATCTTCTTTTTCTCCCCCTCGGAAATCCACGGCTTGTTTCCGTACATATAACCCTTATCGTAATCATAAGTCAGGCTATCAATCTTCGCCGTATACCATTTTCCAGTGGCCGGTTCATAAGTCAGGTATTTCTTTTCGTCTTTCACGATGTATAATTCAAATTCCGGAATATTAATTCCTGCTGCAATATGTTTCCGTTCAAAAATTGCCAGCTTTAAAATCCCATCCGCTATGACAGCTCTGTAATACTGATAGGTCTTATACTTTTCCACGGTTCCATGTAACACCCTTTTTCTTTCCATGTGATCTTCTGCTACCATCTGACGCATCTTTTCCGTGACCGTCAGTTTGGGAAGGCTTAATAGATCTTTCTTTTTCATTTCACGCCTCCCAAGTAATACTCTTTTATGATCTTTTTTGCACGTCCCATCCCCGGTATTCCCAAGGTTACCATTCTAGCCGATACACCTGCTGCTTTTAAGATTTCTTTATCTACCGGTATCTGGTTGGCAAAAGACCATTTCAACAATTCAGCCATACATCCTTTCAAGGTTTTCCCTTTCTTCCGGACCGCAAGTGCGATTTTGTCCTGTTCCATACACCGACCTTTGATATATTCCACCCAGTCTTCCATGATCTGCTTTGGCTGTAATTCCTGACATTCTACTTCGATCTTTCCCAACGCCGCTGTTAGTGCATCACACAGTACCGGTGTTTCACCTTTTATGTAAAGCTCTGCACATTCTTCTGGAATCCCGTTTTCTGCTGCCATTTCCTTCAGGCTTTCCAGATCCCCTTCATTAAAGAAACCTTCCGCCGCCCGGTTTATTTCTTCATAATTGTCAAATTCTCCAAATTTATCAAACATGTTTTTCTCCCTGCTCCCTTCGTCTCATTTCCGTCTGTAGCCAGTCAGTAAATTCATGTGTTCCACACTGACAGCATAAGGTTTTTCCCTGCAGTTCCTTGTTGATCTGTTCCCACTGCTCCCGGAATTTTATTTCTTCACCTTTTGCATTTTTCCAATCATGGTTTTTATAAATATCCAGCCTTGCAAGATTTCCGATCAGATACTTATTGTCGGTATGCAGTACCAGCTGGCATCTATTGCAGCGCCTTAAAATCTCCAGCAGCATGACCAGATCACGTCCATTTCTGGTATGGCGGCAGGATCCGAAGGATATCTTGTCCTCAAATCCCTCGCACCGAAGCACATAACCAAACATACCGTTCGTTTCCTGCGGTGCTTTATTGCCATTTTCCATAAAAACATCTATTTTCCACATTTTTTTCTCTCCTTCCCTACTGTTTTTAAGGTATGTGGATAACTATGTTCCGCTTTCGCATTTCCGAAATAGTACAACCGCTTCACAGTGTGAAAGTCCAATAAAGTTATCCACTGTTTTTAAGGTTTTATCCACCCATCTGGTCCTCTCCTCATCCTTACATGGATATAAAACATCCCGTTAAAATCGTTGTAATATACCGCTGAATCCAGATACTGCTTGTCCGGGTACCATTTCTTCACTTGTCCTTCCAGCACTGCCCTATCTTTCACAAAGCCATTGATATAGCTGCTGATCTTCCTGTAGTTCCCACTCCTCGCCTCCGGGCGCTTACTTCGCACCTTTCTTACCTGGAATTTTTTCAGGTTCTTTGAAGAATTCCAGCGTCTCTCGTTCTTTTTCCGATTCTTTTCTTTGGTCATGTAACAAGACATTCCGGTTAAACCAAATTCATCTCGGTTGATACGTCTCGCCCTGTTTCTGTCTCCCTTTGTCCAGACTTCCTCCACTGTGTCCATATCCAATCCTCCGTCCATCACAACATGGTGATGCCAGCGAATCTCTGACTCTGGGGAAAATTCCGTAATGTAGACGTATTTTGCAATGTCCATCTCTCTCTTTTTCCTACGGTAATTGATCCGCCCTATGTAGTTTTGCATATTGTGGATGGCATCCTCCATATTTTCTGGCTCTTCCCCAGGGCGGTAGGTAAGGGTTAACCAAATATCCCCGTCTCCAAAGTTATTGTTGATCAGCCGTGTCACATACTTCCTTGCGTTTTTATCATTTAAGTTTTTCTGCGCCCGTCTATTATCTTTTTTTCTCCCCTCTTCCGGGATCTGGTCCATAGAGGTAAATTCCGGATAAATCTCAACCTCGAACTGATCTCCTGCGGTGATCTCTTTTAGTGTGTATACACATTTGTACCGGTTCTTCAGAAGTTCTTCCACAAATAACTCATGGAGATTATCCAGATTTTGTTGAAATGCTGCTTCGTAGTCATATGGAATGAATACCATTCCTTTTTTCTTCTTTCTCATATCATCCTCAAGCCTTTTTCTTTTTCCCTGATTTGTTACTATCTATTACAAGTCCGGGAAAGAGTTATTTTTTGTAAAATTAAAACGGCGGATTTTCGCCGTTTTTTCTTGAAAATCTGCCGCCCGCATGATATGATAATTATGTTATATTTTTTTGTGGGCGACAGTTCACCGGCACGTGTTTTTGCGGAACACGTGCTATTTTTTATGTGATTTTAAGATCTGTTCTGCCTCTTCCAGCGTACAGATATCTTCAATCCTTCCTATGGTATCAACCTTGTTCCCGAACAGTGTCGGGTACTCCCTTCCCATATCTACCCGGAGATCTTCTGATTCTCTGGCGCAGGCAAGGCGGTAGTTCCTTCCACCTGGATTTTTCATTGTTAACCTCATCTTTTACTCCTTAATATGTCAGATCTTTACAATCCATAATGAATTTCAAAACCTCATACGGCACTGCCTTATCTTTTCTGAACCAACCCATTGCATAATTGATGGCGTGTATTTTTTCCCATTTTTTTCTCTGCTGTTTCAGCTCTTCGATTCTTTCTTTAATCTTTTCTATACATGCCTTCGTGTTATCCATCTTGTTCCCTCCTTTTTGATCGGATCCGTTGTATCTTATCGTCTGCCATCAATATCAGAATAAAAGATATGATTGCCAGAAACCAGAATACAAAGGTTTCTTCGATTGGTGTGTACTCTGTGAATATGTAAACCATACTTACCCTGGCCAGTAACACGGCTATAATCATGTCCTTAATCACGCTTGTCCTCCTCTCCCGCCCTCAGGCGGTCTTATCTTCTTTTTCCTGTACTTCCACATACCCGACCCTTGATGCAGCTCTCCGATTTAATTCAAGTCGCATTCTTTCTCTGTCTTCTGGATCAAGGTCTTTAAGTTCAATTTTTACTCCGTTTACGATTGTTACATTGCGAAAAGCCATCAAATCACCTCCTGGCTATATGTATGCAATACTGGTTGTACTTGTTTCCTTATGTCGTAAGGTGTTGAATTCAATGTTGCGTATCAACTTGTATTTCCTATTCTTTTCCCCTATACTTTTATTACAGGGCACCGCCATGCCCGAGTATAAAGAAGGGAGACTTAACTGTGAGCAAACTTACATATTGTCCATTTATTAAAGGGAATTGTCGCCGTGATTGTGTATTTTATTCTCCAATCCAAATATCTCTTAATAATAGAAACAGTGCCCAATGCGAGCTTTCTGCTTTTGCTAGTTGTTCTGATGAAGAATCTATTAAAATGGTTATGGATTTTCTGAAGGATCTTCACGCTCAAAACCAATAAGCTCGCCCACTTTGGTGTCCTGTGCAATTTTATACTTTACGCGGTCTAAAATTGCATAGGCTTGAGAAATGGAAACTTCATTTTCATTCAGTGTTTTTATAATTGATTCGCATATTGTAAAATTCTTTTCTGTGGCATACATATAGTTCATTTACTTCACTCTCCTTTCTCTTCTGGCAGTCTTGGTTTTAAGAACTTGTCGGTATTTGCCATTGATTTCCATTGTTCTCCACTCTATAATTTACTTACAAGCCACCGCTATGGCCGAGTTATATATGAAAGGAATTTCCTCTATAATGCAACTTTTTTTAAATACTCTTACAATCCTTGCATTCCTTATGAGTTCTGCAACATGGCTTTATACTCTTTACATTCACAGTATTAAGCTTTCCGTCGAGGTAAAAGATCATGCCAAACGGTTTGGTTCTGTTCAGTTGTATCTCTACTTCCAGAACAATTCAGCGCAGTACTTGACTATTACTGGTATATCAATCCTTGATAAAGATCGTAAGCTGCCCTGTAATTCACTTCGCAGCATTCTTCGTATTCAAGACGGTAGTGTCCTTATCGAAACGCCTACACTTCCGATAAATCTTTCTCCTTATCATGGTGTTTGCCACGCATTTTCTTTTTCAGATTGTCAAGATATTGAATTAGCTGATGGTAAAACTCTTGCTCTTGAAATTTACACCAATCGCTGTGTTCTAAAGCGATCTGTAATTCTACCACCCCAGGATCACATTTTACATTTCTGACCTCCGCCACTTTGCCTTCGGCATATATCTTTTCTTCTATCACTCTATCTGCCGGGCCTTCTTGAAACCAATTTGAAATGCAGTATACTTCTGATGTGTCCGGCGGATAGAATACACCTACCTTACCGACTACGTTTCTTTTTATCCATGCTCTCTTCTCTTTTTGTCTCTTCAATCCCTCACTCTCCTGTGATTTCTGTTCAAAGTATTTCCAAATTATTTTCCAAATGTTATAATTCCTATATCACTTTTTACTGTTCAACCTTGAAAGGAGGTTCTCTATGGATTATTTAAGTTCTGATTCTCTCAATCTTTTAAAAACTTTCTCCAATGGATTGACCGTACACGATGAATCACTTTTTGATGAATCGTGCATTGACCAGCTCAGCAGTAACGGCTTGATTGAACGTCATATTGTCGATTATGATTTAACTTCCAGCGATGTAATTAAAACCCGTTTTTCCGATTATGTTATTACAGAGAAAGGAAAAGGGTATCTGCTATACTGTGAACACAACGAATCATTTCAACAATCAGTGAAAGAAATTGCTGATTCTGCCAAAATCCAATCAGATATCGCCCTTAAAACAGCAAAGAAAGCTGATGTTAAAGGATGGATTGCTGTCATTATTTCGGCTTTGAGTTTAACTCTGGAAATAATTTGCGATTATGGTCAAATAGCTATTTTTTTTAGTAGACTATTCTAATACAAAATTAGAAATTATAACGAGCACCAATGTAATGATTGAAAATACCAGTGCTATATCTGAAACTGTTATGTTTGACGGTTTCTTTTCTTTTTTCTTTTTCATCTTCTCACTCTCCTTTCTCTTCCGGTAATCTTGGCTTTAGGAGTTTATCGGTATTTACCATTGTTTTTCCTTGTTCCCCATTCTATAATTTATTTACAGGCCACTGCCATGGCCGAGTATATAAAAAATCGGAGGTACCAATTATGAAAGAAACACTTTCCATTACTACATACAGCGATGATAGTAATACGAATGAGGAAATCGAGCTTGCTAATACCTGCCCAATTTGCGGTGTAGCACTATCTCCTGATGTCATTTCTGGTGTTCTTATCAACTATGAAGACGAAGAAGATAACAAAGTTTTTCTTCTTAACTATTGCCCTAAATGCCAAGAATGTTTTATATCAAAGCATTGTTTTGATGAGGAAAACGGAGAAGGATATCTCTTTTCTTCATCTTCTCCCCAAACTCCTTTCGGAAATGATTGGGGTGAAATTATAGCTAACATTTCTCCTAGTTTTATTAAGATTTATAATCAATCTGTTTTTGCCGAAGCAAACAATCTCGACCAAATAGCAGGCGTTGGTTATCGAAAAGCTCTGGAATTTTTAATAAAAGATTATTTAATTTCCAAAGCAACTGACCAGATCCAGATATCAAACATCAAACACAAATTTTTAGGAAAATGTATCAATGAAGACATTGATAATCCTCAATTAAAAATTGTAGCTTCACGTGCCGTTTGGCTTGGTAATGACCATACTCATTATGAGCAACTTTTTGATGACAAAGATATATCCGATTTAAAACGCCTTATCCGTCTAACTGTACATTGGATTTCTCTTATCAAAGAAACCGAAGAGGCAGAATCTATTCAGCCACGGAAATAACAGATTTATGGCTGAAAGCACAGATTCTATCTCCGAAATATCCAGAGTAGAAATACGCTAATGGTTCACCCGTTACGGAACTGTAACCCACGACTATTCCTTCACCCAGGCATTCTCTGTCCAGGGTTACAGTCTTCCCTAACCAATCCAAGCCTAATTTACTGTGTTTTACTACTTTAGCCTCCATTTCCTCACCCCGCTTTCTTATTCTCCTCTTTTTTCTGGTAACCTTGGCTTTAGGAATTTATACCGATTTGCCATTGATTTCCATTGTTCTCCACTCTATAATTTATTTACAGGCCACTGCCATGGCTGAGTAAACAGAAAGAATGGTGATCATGGCAAATATAAAAACTCTTTCAGAAGCTGCCAGCTATTTAGCTAATGAGTTAATCAATGAAATTGATAATCACGCGCATTTTTCTAATCCTGAAGTATCTGAATTAGCTTTTATCATTACCGAAGTATTTTCTAACTTCGAAAAAGAAGTGAACGGTTATACTGATTCTGAAGAATCGTTCTAATTCTTTCTTGTATATCGAACCAAAAAAGTAATGATCATCACCGTTACAACTGCGTTTATTCCAATAATCGCAGTTGTTTTTCTGGATTCTTCTTTAATCATATTTTTCGCCATTCTCCAGTATCTCTGGTCTTCTGCTCTCATGAACCATTCAAATGCGTATCTTTTCCCATATTTTTTACGCAATTCTTCTGCATCCATCTCTCTACTTTCCTTTCTCTTCTTCTCTTTTAAACAAATATTTCAGCTCTAACTCTGGAAAAAATTTTTCCTGAATTTTTACTGATTCTTCGATTGTAAACGAAGTATCACCTTTGATTTTATTTGCAGCACTATTTCTGTGAATTTCCAAATAGTCTGCTAGCTCTTCTAAGGAAATTTTTTTCCTTGCCATTTCAGCTCTTAAATTTGCACATGGCATCTTATCACCTCCAATTATTCATTTGCATAATTTATACTTTAATAATATATCCACTTGCATATATTGTCAACAGTTTTTTATTCTTTTGCATAATTTTTTATTTACTTTTTTATTCATTAGTGTTATATTCAAATCATAAGGAGGATAGTTGCATGGGAATTGGAAGTAAACTTACAAAATTGCTTGAAGCAAACAATACTAACGCAAATGAACTGGCAACAAAAATTGATGTATCACCCCAAACCATTTATTCAATAATAAAACGAGACAGCAAAAAAGCTGATATTGAAGTACTGCTAAAAATAGCAGATACCTTTGGGGTTACGGCAGAATATTTTGTATATGACGAAAAACCTATTAAAACAGTTTCAACCGACAAATTATTACCCTCACCTAACGAAGAGGTTTGCCTCCAGAAAATACGTTTTATTTCTAACCATTCTTCCGCTGGTGCTAAGATGGTTAGCTCGGTGATAGACAGAGAATATGAAATTGCACAACAATTGCAAACGCAAGCCAGCAGAATCAAAGAGCTCGAGAACAATCCAATTGTTGCAGAAAAAGAAAAAGACACCGTAGTCCGGCTTTATACCTATATGCACAAGATAGCTTGCGCGGGGAATGGGTTTTATTTTGATGATATTCCAACAGATACCATCGAAGCTCCGTATCTTCCAGGCGCCGATTTTATTATTGGTGTTAATGGCGACAGTATGGAACCAACTTATAAAGACGGTGATTTAGTCTATGTAGAGAAAAAGCAGATTATAGAAATTGGAGAAATTGGAGTTTTTATTCTGAATAACGAATGCTTTATTAAAGAAGCGGGGGAAGACGGTCTTATTTCTCATAACCGAAAATATGATCCAATTCCTGGAACTGAAAAAATCCAATGTGTTGGAAAAGTGTTAGGAAAAGTAGAAATGAATTAATCCACTGCTGACTTTTTAACACTTTGAGCATACTATAAACAAATAAAATTATGGAGGTTCTTATGAGCGACAAAAACAATTCAAATCAAATTAGCTACGGTCCTAATTATCTAGGAAATGTTATTCGTATATTGGACAATCGTACATTAATCATTAATGCCGGAGATGATATTTTGTCCAAAGGAAACACCATTGCTGTCTACGTTCCTGTGGAACCTATTTATGATTTAGACGGTAGTGAATTAGCTGTTTATGAATATGTAAAAGATATTTTAGAGGTTATTGCAGTAGAACCATCATATTCCGTCTGTCAAAAACAAAAAACGAAAGACGTTGAGCAGCCTACTTTTTCACGTTTGGCGCTTTCTCCTTTACTTGAAGGTAAAAAAGAATACGTTCCTTTAAATGTTGATGATGCTGAAATTTCTCCTTTCTCGGTAGATGAGAAAATTCACGTAGGTGACCCTATAAAATTTGCTTGACATTTTTTCATTATGATGATAGGATATTTCTACAAAAAGAAATGGTTGCCGCCTAAGGCGACTGGAGAAAACCCTCTTATCATCATGCATGATTGATAAGGGGGTTTTTAACTTTGTCTGAAATAATATATGATAAACCTTTTAAAACTTATGATGAACAAATAAAAATACTTCTTTCGAGAAATATCAATGTTCCTAATTACGATTTTGCCCGTATGGTACTTAGTTCACTGTCCTATTATACAATTATTAACGGATATAAGGATACATTTTTATCCATACCCGGAACTGACAGTTTTGTTGAAGGTACAAATTTCAATGACTTGTATACGCTTCATATGATCGATACTAACGTAAGCAGTATTGTTTTTAAGAACATCCTTTTTGTAGAGCAATCTTTAAAAACAAAAATTGCTTATCTCGTTTCTGAACAATATGGTGTTTATACTGATCCTAAAGATTTATCCAATCGTAACCCCGTAGATTATCTTTGCCGAAATAATTATGGTCGTTCTGATAGAGGTAGAAATAACATCCTCCGTCAATTAAAAGAAACTCTTTCTTCTGACCGCATTAATGATAGTGTTGCTCATTACGCCAATATCAGAAACCATATACCACCTTGGATTTTAGTTACAAATATTACCTTTGGATTAACCATAAAATGGTATAATGTACTATCAGCGGCAGATAAAACCCGTATTTGTTCTGAATTTTTACAAACACCAGATTTATCAGTTAATGAGAAAAAGGAGTTTATAAGTATTTCTTTAGACCTATTACGCCGTTACAGGAATAAGATTGCCCATGGAAACAGAATTTTTAATCTGTCTGGGCTTCCGTCTCTTCCTAAAAAACAATTACTTCATCTTTCCCGTAATGCCTTGTCACCTGACGAATATAACAAGGACGTTGGGAAAAGTGATTTATTTGCCGTAATACTTACCTGTTTTTCATTGATTGACAACCGCTATATTTTAACAAACTTTATGAGTGATTTATTATATGCACTTAGTCCATACGCTAATATACGTATGAACGGAAAGAGCATTTTAGAAGTTTTAGGATTACCCAACGACTTGTTTGGTAGATTAGATACGCTACATAAGCAAAAATTTTCATAATCAGTATGGTTATCTTTATTTTGATAGCTTAGATAAAGTCGACTCCCAGATACGTGATCTGTATCTCGGTGATTGAATTACGAGGAATAGTATATTGACTTTTATCATACACTATTTTATAATGATTTTGCAAAACAAAGCGCCTTGCGCGTACAAAATATTAAGACAAAGCTCTTCGCGAGCACAAAATCATTTAGACCTCGTAGAAATACGGGGTCTTTTTCGTTCTTTGACAATATAATATACTTACCCAGGGAACCGTTGGGGTGTTATGTCAGCCGCCGGACGATTTACGAAAGGAGGCTGGTGCTATGGTTACATATGACGAATTGTTCGACTTTGTAAACATGCTTTGCGCAGTCATAACTCTTGTTATACTTTTTACACGCAAAAAATAGCGCCCCTGCTCTGGTAAAGTAAGGCGCTATTTTTATAACACTTTGTTTGCCGACGGTCAGGTGTACACTGACCAACGGTTCTCTTGTTAAGTATATTATATGTCAATCGGTTTTATTTGTCAAATACAAAACCGCCCCTGTGCCAACAGGAACGGTCTTGTAATATATCCGAAGATATACTCTTACTTTGATCGGTAATATTGTATCATCTTCGGAACAGCCTTGCAATCGGAACATATTTTCGATGGCTGTTATTTTTATACCTTTTTTCACATACAATAGAAAGGGTGATACGATGAATGAACACAAAATCGGAGCTATGTATATCCGTGTCTCCACACATATGCAGGATGAATTGTCTCCGGATGCGCAGCAGCGTCTTCTGGCCGACTACGCCAAGCAGAACCATATTATCGTCCCGGATGAATTTATCTTTATCGAAAAAGGAATCTCCGGTAAAAAGGCAGATAAACGCCCGGAATTTATGCGAATGATTTCCACAGCAAAGCAAAAGCCTACGCCTTTTGATGTGATCCTTGTCTGGAAATATAGCCGCTTTGCCAGGAATCAGGAGGAGTCCATTGTGTATAAGTCCCTCCTCAGAAAACAATGTAAGATAGATGTAATCAGTGTCTCTGAACCGGTAATCGACGGGCCTTTTGGTTCCCTGATTGAGCGTATTATCGAGTGGATGGACGAATACTATTCTATCCGTCTGTCTGGAGAAGTAACCCGTGGAATGGCAGAAAAAGCACTTCGCGGAGGTTACCTTGCCAGGCCGCCACTGGGATACCGGATTGAGAGGAAAGGCGAACCACCGGTTATTGTTCCGGAAGAAGCTGAGATCGTTCGGTTAATCTTTGATAAATTCGTGAATGAATCTTGCAATCTCCTGACGTTGGCTCAATTTTTAAATTTGCATGGATATAAAACTTCTAATGGGAAAAATTTTGAACGCAGGAGCTTAGAATACATTCTCCAAAATCCTGTTTATTACGGCATGACTCGCTGGTATCGTACCTGCAACGAAACTAACGAGATACGGGATAAGGATGAATGGATCATTGCCAAAGGACATCACGAGCCTATCATTAGCAAAGAACTTTTCGATGCTGCTCAACAGCGTTTTGAGACTGATTTTCGCCCCCGTGGAGCGCGCCCTACCACAACATACAAACATTGGCTGTCCGGATTAGTTAAATGTCCCAGTTGTGGGCGAACCATGATTGCAAAACATCTCAAAGATAAGCGCTATGGACGAGATTACTGCTATTTTACCTGTTATGGATATTCAAAAGGGAAGTGTCTTGCAAAAACCTCGGTAAGCTCCAAAGTTTTAGAGCCGGAGGTCTTAGCTGCCATCAAAGAAGCTATGTCTAACCAGTATCTTAATTTTGAAATAAAGCAAAAAGAATCCTCAAAAAGTACAGATGAGATTCTCTTTCTACGTAAGCAGTTAGATCGATTAGCTGTAAAAGAGCAGCGTATAAAAGAAGCTTATCGAGAAGGGATTGACACTCTTACAGAATACAAGGAAAATAAAAACCTTTTGCTTCAGGAACAAAAGGTAATTCAAGATAAGATAGATATGCTCGCCTGCTCCCCTTCCCGCCGGGATGTTTCTGAGAAAATGCGTGAGCGTATCCATTCTGTTTATGACATTCTTCTAAGCGGTCAATTTTCCATTTCCGAGAAAAGCGAAGCAATCCAGAGCATTGTAGAAAAAATAATCTGGCACCGGGAAGAGAAGCTTGTCGAAGTGTTTTATTATTACTCATAAAAAGCACCGGGAATCCCGGTATTTAGGGGTTTCCCAGTGTTTGTATGTTGTTGCAATTTGGTCATCCAATTCGGACACTTCACTCTCTGTCCATCGCAGTACTGAGTCAATATAGGCTGTCGAACATTAGGCCGTGAAAGATAATTTTCAAATATTTCATCCACCACCTGAGAAATACTCTCAAAAATATTTCTCCCATAGATCCACTTATGATCAAATGCGGTAGATGATGTTATTGTAAAATCATATCCCTTATTCCTGTACCACTCCGTATATACTCTGTTCAGAGTAAAAGACATAATAGCTAATACATTTGCCTTGATCGTCTCTCTCGGCCAGGTGGCATAGATTTCACTGCTGGCAACATTTTTTATATAATCCCGGTACCGGATGTAATAATTTTGTGCCGTAGAATCTGCAGGCGCTCCATCATGCACCACCACATATTCCGGTATCACCACCCGGCTAAGAACAATCTCTCCACTCTCATCAATAGGTTTTATTTCATCTTCCGGTATTTTTTCCGGATAATTTCCCCAAAGTGTGTGATCGGGAATTATAATATCCTCATATTTTCCTTCCTGGGAAGGCTCCATGGCAATTTGTTGTATACTGGTCTCCCCGGAAAGTAATTCTGATCCAGATACCTCCACTGATTCAAATCCGGGAGCATCCACCCGGACATTGTATTCTGAGTATGGCTGTTCTTCCGACGGCTGAAGACTATATTCCACCGGAGGAGTTGGCAGTTCCAAAAAGTCCGTCTGACCATTTCTGTCCGTTTCCACTTCCTCCAGCGCTTCTCCCGGAACCCCTTTGTAAGAAATTGTGATCTTCGCTCCTGAAACGGGTCGGTTTTGTATTCTGTTTTTTACCTGTATCTGCATTTTTCCCCGGTCAATCTGATTTTTCTGCATAGCTTTCAATGACACCTGAGACATTTCTTTACCTCTGATTTCCAGTTACCCCAGTATATGAGAAAGATAAGGGAAAAATGCAAAAAACTTATTTAGAATAAATTTTTAATATCCCGGAATGTAACAAACAGTAAAAGAGCCATCAATAACAGTAATCCGGCAAAATGTACCATTCCTTCGGCTTCCCGGTTAACAGGCTTTCCTCTCACCGCTTCTATTAGTAAAAACACAAGTCTTCCTCCGTCCAAAGCCGGAAGAGGAAGCAGATTCATAACTCCCAGATTGGCTGAAATAAAAATCATCAGATTCAGCATTGTCAGCCAGGTGATCAGACTGCCTTCACTTTTGCTTTCTTCATAGGCATCTCCAATTACATTGACCACTCCTACAGGACCTGACAAGCTATCAAGACCAATTTTTCCCGTAAACAGCATCTTAAAACTTTTAAGTGTGGTTCTGATCCAGTACCGTACTTCCAGTCCGCTGTATTTCAAAACTCCTAAAGGTGAGGTTTTCACTCTGCCCAGATTATAGACAAATCCTCTTTCCACATAATCTGCTGCTTCCGGAGTCACTTCCACATCGTATTCCAATCCATCTCTCAGATAAGTTAATGTAAGGCTTTCTTCGCTCAGCGGATGTTCGTCAAAATATTTTTTCAGTTCTATTCCTGTGGAAATTTTCTGTCCGTTAATAGCATATATATAATCTCCTGCCTTCAGACCTGCTTTTTCCAGCACGCCTCCCATGGTAACCGTTGAGATTTCTGGCTGTTCTTCTGTCTCATAGTAGGTAAATCCCAACATATACCGAAATTGCTTTTTCGGTGTGTAAGAAATCTCCTGCTCTTTTCCGTCTCTCTCAAATTTTACTGTAATTTCCCGATCCGGCATTCCTTCCAGCATTAATTTTGTATCCAGATCTCTCCCCAGATATATATTTTCTCCGTCAAATTCTGTAATCAGGTCTCCTTCCTGCAGTCCCGCTTCGTCTTCCGGAGAACCTTCTGCCACATGAAGAACTTGAGGAGGATCATATCCGATAATGCTGATGATAATCATTGCGCCAAAAAAGGCAAGAATAAAATTAAAGACAGGACCTGCTGCAATTACAGAAATTCTCCTCCACACAGACTTACTGTTAAAGGTTCCTTCTCCTGTCTCTTCCCCGTCTTCTCCCCGCATCATGCAGGAGCCTCCGAAGGGAATGGCCTTCAATGAGTATCGGGTTCCTCCCTTCACTGTAGAGATCAGGCGGGGACCCATTCCCACTGAAAATTCTTCCACCACGATTCCATTGGTTTTTGCCAAAATAAAATGGCCAAACTCATGAACAATGATTACCACGCCTAACATTAATGCTGCAATGAGTATGCTCAATCTTTCCACCTGCTTTCAATCCACTCATATGTCTTTGCTTCTGTCTCAAGGATTTGTTCCAGAGCAGGATTTGCAATGGATTCGTGATGCTCCATAGCGTCTTCTATAATCCTGTAAATATCCAGAAATCCGATTTTTCTCTTTAAAAATTTTGCCACTGCCCGCTCATTTGCCGCATTAAATACAGTAGGCATACTTCCTCCGATCCGGGAAGCTTTCATGGCAAGGGGCAGCCCTAAAAATGTATCCATATCCGGTTCTTCAAAGGTAATTTCTTTTAATTTTCCAAAGTCCAGCCGTTCTCCCGGAAGATATCTTCTCTCCGGATAATACAACGCATACTGTATAGGAAGTTTCATATCCGGTGTCCCCAATTGTGCCATCACAGCTCCATCTGTAAATTCCACCATAGAATGAATGATACTCTTAGGCTGTACCACCACCTGAATGTGATCCAGATCCACATCAAAAAGCCATTTTGCTTCCATAACTTCCAGTCCTTTATTGACCAGGGTAGCAGAATCAATGGTAATTTTCTGTCCCATAGCCCAATTGGGATGCTTCAGCGCATCTTCCACCCGAACCGTTTCCAGTTCTTCTCTTTTTCTTCCCCGGAATGGACCGCCGGAAGCTGTGATCAACAGCTTATGAATACTTTTCCTGTTTTCTCCATGAATTGCCTGAAAAATGGCGCTGTGTTCACTGTCCACCGGAAGGATCTGCACACCTTTTTCTTTTGCCATAGGCATGATCAGATGTCCCGCTGTTACCAACGTCTCTTTATTTGCCAAAGCAATATCTTTTCCAGCCTGAATCGCAGCAATAGTGGGACGGATACCGATCATTCCCACTATAGCTGTTACCAGAATCTCCATCTCCGGAAGTACTGCCATCTCCAGCAATCCATCCATTCCATTTACGATCTTCACATTCAGATCAGCCACCCTGACTTCCAGTTCTTTCGCTTTCTCTTCATCCCATACGGCAGCCATGGAAGGATGAAATTCTCTGATCTGTTTTTCCAGAAGTTCAATATTGGAACCGGCGCTTAAAGCTGCAACTTTCAGATCTTTATTTTCTCTCACAACTTCCAGAGTCTGTGTTCCTATAGAACCGGTTGATCCTAAAATTCCAATAATCTTCTCCATAGTATTTCCTTTCTTTTCTATATTTATTAACTCTTTCCCGATTTTCCTGTAAATCTTCTTATGCGTAAGCACAACGTGGTTTATGTCCCTTTTGCCCCGGGCATTTTCTTATATCAATGTCACAGCAAGAAAATATATGATGGGAGCTGTAAAAATAACGCTGTCAAAACGATCCAGTATTCCTCCGTGTCCGGGGATCAATTTTCCGTAATCTTTAATATTCTGCTGTCGTTTTATTGCGGAAGCTGCCAGATCTCCCACCATAGAAACCAAAGCTCCCACTGCACAGATCACTGCATAGATCAATGGAGTATGTGCTGAATTGGGATTGTATCCGGAAATTGCCCATGCATAAAGCGCCCCAAGCAATGCAGCTCCCAGTACGCCGCCTACAGCGCCCTCTATGGATTTTTTCGGACTGAGTACAGGCGCCATTTTATGTTTGCCGATCAAAACGCCTACACAATAGGCGCAGGTATCACAGCCCCAGGAACACAAGAAAATCAGCCATACCAGATAAACGCCTCCATCCAGCATTCTTGTCTGGTAAATATAGGAAAGCATCACTCCCACATATACGATTCCCAAAAATCCTGCAAATATCTGATTTGTCTGATATCTGGGATATGTAAAGACATACACAAACATAAGAAGCAGCAATCCCAGAATCACTGCCAGCAAATGGTATTTTTCCGGCAAAAACGCCATGGAAAGGTAATAAGCTAAAATCCCCAGATAACCTGTAATTTCCAACAATTCAAATTTGTCTTTCCGCACTCCGCATGCCTTATAAAGCTCCTGCATTCCGATAACCGATACACATAACAGAGTCATAAACAGCACCGGTCCTCCGGATATAATTGTGATCAGCGCGATGATCACCAGAATAATTCCACTTAAGAGTCTCGTCTTAAACATATTAATCCTCCTTCACACCGCCATATCTCCGGTCTCTTTCATTATATTTCTCTATGGCTTTTACTAATTCATCTTTTTTAAAGTCCGGCCACGGCACATCTGTAAAATAAAATTCCGTATACGCCAACTGCCATAACAGATAATTGGAAAGTCTCTGTTCTCCGCTTGTCCGGATCATCAGATCAGGATCCGGAATTCCTGCCGTATCCAAGTAGTCAGAAATTGTTTCTTCTGTTACCGGTTCTTTTAAAATTCCGCTTTTCTGATCTTCCAGCATTCTGTTTACAGCTCTGGTGATTTCATCTCTGCTCCCGTAATTTAAGGCGATCTGAAAATGCAGTTCATCAAAATCTTTGGAAAATTCTTCCAGTTCTTTGATCTTATCCTGAATATCCTGATCAAAAGCGCTGGGATCACCGATCACCCGTACCCTCATATTATTTTTTTCAGATATTTTGATACATTTTTTCAGATAATTTCTGAAAAGCTTCATCAAGCCTTCCACTTCCTCCCGGGAACGTTTCCAGTTTTCCGTAGAGAAGGCATACACTGTGAGATATTTTACTCCTAATTCTTTTGCCACCTCACAAATATCCTCCAGATTTTCACAGCCCTTTACATGACCGTAACCTCTGGGCATCCCTTTCTTTTTTGCCCATCTTCCATTTCCATCAAGAATAATAGCTATATGATTCGGAACTCTCATAGACCCTCCTAAAAAAAGGCGTCATACAATGGAGTAATATTCCATATGCGTGACGCCTCCCTCATGACTTTTTAATATGATACGGTAATTAAACAGTTAAAATCTCTTTTGATTTCACTTCTACAGATTTATCCACTTCTTTGATGAACTTATCTGTCATTTTCTGTACATTCTCTTCCAATTCTGCGATTTCATCTTCAGATACGTCAGATTTACTTAATTTTTTCAGCATATCATTAGCATCACGACGAATATTACGAACTGCAACTTTCGCTGCCTCTCCTTTTTTCTTTACATCTTTAACCAGATCTTTTCTGCGTTCCTCTGTAAGTTCCGGAAATACCAGACGAATCACTTTACCATCATTTGTTGGATTGATTCCCAGATCTGACATATTGATAGCTTTTTCAATAGCTTTTACCAGAGAAGCTTCCCATGGCTGAATCTGTATCATTCTTGCCTCAGGTACGGAAATATTAGCCACCTGCTGAAGGGGTGTCTGGGATCCGTAATAATCCACTGTAATACGGTCTAATACATGGGGATTCGCTCTTCCCGCACGAATTGTACCAAATTCGCTTTCCAGATTAGCCAGTGTCTTTTTCATCTTGTCCTCATATTTTGCGATTCTCTCATCCATGTGTTTGTTTCCTCCTGGTTTCTTTTAATCTACAATGACACGGGTTCCGTTAAATTCACCTCGTGCTGTTTTTATTATACTGTTTTCTTCATTCAATCCGAATACCATCATAGGCATCTTATTTTCCATACAAAGAATAGATGCAGTAAGATCTACCACTGCCAGCTTCTTATCAATAACTTCCTGAATATGAACGCTGTCATATTTCTTTGCTTCAGGATTTGTTTTCGGATCGCTGTCATACACCCCGTCTACCGCTTTTGCCAGCAAAATAGTCTCCGCCTCAATCTCAATCGCTCTCAAAACAGTAGTGGTATCTGTAGAGAAGTACGGATGACCTGTTCCACCGGCAAAGAAAGTAACTTTACCCTCTGCGAAACACTGATTTGCCTCATCCTTGGAAAATAATTTTGTGAATGCCCCGCATACAAAGGGAGTAAGAATCTCTGTTTTCATTCCCACTGAACGGAAAATCTCAGAAACGTAAATGCAATTCATCACTGTAGCTAACATTCCGATCTGATCTGCTTTTGTACGGTCAATCGTCTCGCTGCTTCTTCCTCTCCAGAAGTTTCCGCCGCCGATAACAACGCCAATCTCCAGCCCCTCATCCACAAGAACCTTTACCTGTTTTGCCACTTCTGTTACAGTAGCTTCATCAAACCCTGTTTTTTTCTCACCGGCAAGAGCCTCGCCGCTTAATTTTAACAATACACGCTTCATAAAATGATGCTCCTTATCTGTCTTTCTCTTTTATCTTCTCCATAATCTCAGGAAAAGTACTTTATTGACTACTCTGCGGTCAGTTCTGTCATATAATCCTGAACAGCGCCTGCATCAAAAACGACTGTCTCTTTGGAACCGTCATTGCTGCTTGCTTTATCATAAATTGAAAATCCGATCCATCCCACCAGTAAAACTGTCACCAAAGCAATTCCTGTCATCTCAAGACGATGCATCAATTTCTGCTTTTTCATAATTTTCTGACGATTTGCTTTATCCTGCTTATATTTGTCAACTTTCGCCTGGCTCATACCCTACACTCCTTTAATTATTACTCCAGGTGCATAATGTAACGTCATTTGCACTTTTCATTCATTATATCATAATATTTTCTAAAAGCCAATCGAAAGATTACTTTAAAAAACGAAATCCCCACAGTTTCACACAACTTCTGTGCAATTCTGTCGGGATTTTATTTTAGCAATCCATTACAATACAACAATCACTCCGCCGTCATTGGCATACATGGAACTTACGCCGGCAGTATCTAAAACCACCACATCTTTTACTGAAATTCTTTCTAAAATGGCTTCTTTTATCATCTGCGCCCTTTCCGGACAGTTGCAATGAGAGATAGCCAGCACTTTTTCACTGCTGTTTGCTCCACCTGCCACAATATAATCCACCATTTTTACCAGCGCTTTATTAATTCCTCTCGCCTGATCCAACTGACAAATAGTTCCCTCCGGTGTGGAACCCATCACAGGCTTGATTTTCAGCGCAGATGCCACCAGCGCTTTTACTCTGCTAAGGCGCCCATTTTTTCTGAGAGTTTCCAGATTTTCCAGTACAAAATACGTGTGCTGAGATTCGATATACTCCTCCACCGTTTCCACAACCTGTTCAAATTCCATCCCGGCTTCTTCGCACTCCTGAATCTTCATGGAAATCAGACTCTCTCCCACTGATGCACTTTTTGAGTTAAACACATGAATTTTCTTATCCGGATATTTCTCCAGCACCAGATCTTTTCCAAGCACCGCGCTGTTATAGGAACCGCTCAATTCAGAAGATAAAGTCACCGCATACAGATGATCCGCATCCGCTTCAAATCCTTTCATGTACCTTTCCGGTGAAGGACAGGCCGATTTCGGGCATTCCGGTGAGGCAGCCACCTTTTTCAGAAAAGAACTCTGCTCAAAACTTTCATCATCTATAATATCTTCTCCTCCGACTGTCAGTGTCAATGCTGCCGCTTCAAATCTTTCATCCTGTTTCATTTCTTCTGTCATCTCGCCACAGCTATCCATAATAACTTTAAAACTCATGCTTTCTTCCTCCATCCAACTTTTTATATTCAGGGTCTGGCTTTGCCATCCCGTATCCGCACTAGCAAATGTAGTATTCAATACCACATAATAATATATCATACATTTCTGCCTTTGAAAAGATATTTTCTATGTTCTTTTTTACAGTATTAGTCTATAATAGGAGTTGGTACCCTTTTTATGGGTTTTCCATTGATTTTCTCCACGATGATCATAAAAAGCTGACTATATAACAGGAGGATCTTATGCTGGCTCTTCGTATTTTAGATTTAAAAGATTTTACCGGAAAACTTTTTCTTGGAGATGTCTTTCATCATTTTTCTTTTGTGGAAGCATCTTTCACCACCTTCATCACCTATACCCTGGAGGGAACGATACAAAAAGAATTTTACGACAATGAAACCCGTCCCGAACATCCTTACTGTTACTGGGAAGAGGTTCGCCCTCTGTGCTATGCAATCATCAAAGGAAAACGAACTCCTCTCCATTTTAAAATCGTATTCCAACTGGCGCCTGAGAATCTGGAAAAACTTTTGGCACGCTCCGGTCTTTCTCTTCGTCCGGAAGATGTTTTCGGACTTTATCTCAACTGTCAGTTTGACGGGGAACATCTGTTATGTACCACAGGAACTTCTTTGAAAATCTTTACTCTGGACAAAAGCCTGGATCATCTGTGGGATGATATGGTAAAACGTTTCTTCCGGCAACAGGGAATTATATTTGAGGAATCCTAAGGTTACCCACCCGGAAATTGATTTATTTAAACAGGACAGTTTTTCAAAATACTCACCACTATATATATCAAAAAACCACTATTTTTCGCTAAAAAGCACTGTTTTCAGGAAAAATAGTGGTGAGTAAAATAAAAAACTTTATAATTTACAACAACAGGAATAGTCCCTTGTTCATTTTCTAAATCATCTGATTCTCAATTTATCAGAAATCTTATCGCAAAATAGACCCTTCCTGAAGATTACCTTGCTGATTTTCATTGCCTGATGTTACATTCTGCGCTTTACCCAGCGTAATGGAAACTGTTTTTTCCACATATTCTCCATTATCTGCAATTTTCACCACCATATCCACAGTTTCTCCCGCTGCATAATACTGCAGAAGATTTCTCAATTCTTCAATCGTACTTACACTGGTTCCATCAAATTTTGTTATTACACTTCCTGCAATCACACCTGCCTGTTCTGCTGCTCCTCCTGGGGTTACTTCAGCTACAAGAACGCCCTGAGGAATACCGTAAGCCTGAGAAATGCTGCTGTCTACATTTTCACCGGAAATACCGATAGCTGACGCCTGATCTTCACTGACCTTTTCTCTTGTAGTCCGATTCATAAGATCTTCAATAATCGGAGAAGCCGTACTCAGAGGAATGGCATATCCCATACCTTCCACTTCTGTTGAAGCAAGTTTTGCAGAGTTAATACCTATTACTTCTCCTTTCATATTCAAAAGAGCTCCGCCACTGTTACCAGGATTAATCGCTGCATCTGTCTGAATAAATCCATTTTCAGATTCAGAATCTCCCACCTGACGATCTACTGCGCTTACGATTCCGGTTGTTACGGACTGTCCATAGCCCAGTGCATTACCGATAGCCACCACCTGCTCGCCTACCTTCAGGCTGTCAGAATCACCAATGGATGCCACTTTGATCTGATTCATGGTATCTTCAGAAATATCAGCAAGTTTCACTGCGATCACTGCCAGATCATTATCTGAATCTGTACCTTTTACAGTTGCCTCATATGCCTGATTATCAATAAATCCTACGGAAATAGTATCTGCATCTGCCACCACATGATTATTTGTCACAATCAGAAGTTCCTCTTCATTCTGTCCAATGATAATTCCGGATCCACAGCTTTCCACTTCCTGCTGCATTCCGCCGCCCCGTCCAAACATATCAAAATAGCTCTGGACTTCCTGCACCGATTTATTTGTGATAGACACGATGGAAGGCATGGTTGCTTCTGCAATATCAGACACATCCAAAGACTGGCTATTTATTGTACCATTTCCCGTGGAAGACGTTGTCTGAAGTTTTGTCTGATTATTTTTTGTCTTCTCTGTTTCATTGCTTTGTTCAGAAGTTAGTTTTCCGCCATTTCCGGATAGCTGTACCACTCCTACAAAGGCGCCGCCTGCAATCCCGCCAAACAATACTGCGCTCAGAGCCACAGCTCCTATCTTCCTTGCCCATTTTCCCTTGTTTTTCTTTTCAGGTTTTTTTGGTGAAACCGGCTGATAATACATTCCTGTTCCATCTTTCATATTCTGATTGTTTTCCTGCTCATAGTTATATCTTCCATAATCTTCCATTCTGAATTCCTCCTTATCTGAAAAGGCTTCTGTTTTCCTCTGTGATATTCACCACTCCAACAGCGCCTCACATTTGTTTCCTTTTCTTTTTTACAAACACAGTATATAAATCCTTTGTGGTAAATTTGTTATCAATTTATGTTTATTCTGTGAAATCTGACACAAACAACGGATTTTTATCTTCTCCAAACACCATTTCCATGGTACAATAACCCATATTACTTGTAACCGTAAGAGACAGAAATCTGATTGGTTACAAAATCTCAAGAAAAGGATGGTATAATATGAAAAAAATAACAAGCTTCACCATAGACCATATAAAGTTACAGCCGGGAATTTATGTATCCCGAAAAGATCCCCTTGGCGAATCTGCGATCACTACCTTTGATATCCGAATGACCTCTCCCAACGAAGAACCTGTTATGAATACGGCAGAGGTTCACACCATAGAACATCTGGGAGCTACTTTCTTAAGAAATCATCCGGAATTCGGTTCAAAAATTATTTATTTCGGTCCAATGGGATGCCGTACCGGATTTTATCTGTTACTGGCCGGCGATTATGAATCTGCACAGATTGTTCCTCTGATCACAGAGATGTTTACTTTTATCCGAGATTATCACGATGAGGTTCCTGGAGCTTCTCCTAAAGACTGCGGTAATTACCTGGACATGAATCTTTCCATGGCAAACTATCTGGCAGACCGTTTTCTGAATCAGGTTCTGAAGGATATTGCTCCAGATCGTCTGGTGTATCCTGAATAACCTCTCCCCAGAAAAAATTATCCACATAATATTTTTTTCAATGAGAAAGACAGCCCGTTTTTCGGACTGTCTTTCTCATTTTTAATCTTCACTTTATTATTTTTTTCTTTCCAGTTTGATTTCCTGATCATTTACATATTTGGGATATTCTTTCCAGAACACATCTTCACAGGCTTTCTTCAGCGTGGAAAATTCTTTTTCCGCGCTGAAGGCTTTCGGTACTACGGTAGAAACATTCCACAGTTCATTTCCTATTTTTTCCACCAGATTATCCTTTTTTAATTTCATAATCCCCAAAAGCTGGCTGTTATACTTGCTGTCATCACGACAAAGCTGCATATAAAGCGCCACTCCATGACAAAGTTCCTGGTAGAGAACTTCTTCTCCCTCTTCTCCATATTCCGCAGCAAGTTCCAATCCCATATCATGCTTTGCCTGGCGAATTGCCTCTTCCTGCTGCTTCATCTGAAATTTATTTCCCGGCTTTCTGGAAACAAAATAAAGTTCCATCCAGGATCTGATAAAATAATCCACTCCCACCGGCATTTTTGCTCTGGTTTTGTACCGAAGCTCCCAGAATTTCATACGGATTTCATCTTTTTTATCTGCTTTTGGTGATTCCAGACGCTGAAGCAGGAGATTTTTTCTCTCCTCTCTGTCTGTGGTATCATAATATTCCTGCGGCCAATTACTCCAATCTCTCTCCATATTCTGCTCCTTTTTAGTTGTTATTATAAGATGTGGTCAATAGTTCCTCTTCTCCGTGATAATACACTTCTTCCAGACAAAGCCCCTGAGCCGGCGCCGTACATCCTGCCAACTGACGTTTTCTCTGTTCTAAAAGCCATCCCATACTCTCCGGATCTCTCTGGTGTAAGCCAACCTCAATTAATGTCCCGGTCAGAATCCGCACCATATATTGAAGAAATCCATTTCCTCTGAAAGTAAGTTTTACTTCATGAGGAAATTCTTCTATCAGAATCTCTGTTACTTTCCTCACTGTAGACTTTTTCATCTTCGGATTTCCACAAAAGGATTGAAAATCATGTGTTCCCACCAGATCTGCGGCTGCCCTTCTCATCGCTTCCACATCCAGTTCTTTTCCCAATGCATATCGATATTTTCTGTCAAACACCGATTTGCAGCTATCCGTACCTATTCTGTAAGAATAACACTTTCCGGTGGCCCACAGTCTGGCGTGAAATCTTTCAGGAACACCATCCACCCGAAGAATTCCGATATCCTCCGGCAAATATGCGTTTAAATATTCCAATATTTCTCTTTTCCTTCTGTTGCCCGATAAATGAACATTGGCCACCTGCCCCCGGGCATGAACGCCGCCGTCTGTCCTTCCTGCCCCGAAAATCTGTATGTCTTTTTCTTCCATCCGGGACAATACGTTTTCTATCTTTCCCTGAACCGTCTGCTCTGTCCTGACCTGTCGCTGCCAGCCGTCATACCGTGTTCCATCATATTCAATCGTCAATTTGTAATTCATAATCTGTTTCCTGTCTGCATATCTGCGAGTATCATATTCGTTATACTAGATAAATTCTCTTTTGTCAAACGATACCTTGATTTCTGTAGCTTCCAAACAGATGTTCTTCCTTTTGACCTTTCTCCCCATATAGTATATAATGAGGATAGAATTGAGAAATGGAGTACTACTTATGAAAAAAATAGTTTTTTTTGATGCAGACGGAACCATCTGTGATATTAAAAAAGGAATTCCCGAAAGCGCCATTGCGGCTGTTCAACAGCTTACCGCCAATGGACACCTGGCTTTTTTATGCACCGGACGAAGCCGGGCTTTTGTCACAGAAGATCTGGCTCATATGGGGTTTACCGGTATGATCGCCGCCTGCGGGGCTTATATTGAATATCAGGGAAATCGACTGTATAACAAAGAAGTTCCCCCGGATATCGCAGACAAATCTGTGGATATCCTCAGAGCCTGCGGTATGGTTCCCGTTATGGAGGGCGCTGATCATATGTATTACGACAAAGACGAATATAATGATTCCGTGGACTGGTATGCGCCTCTGATCACAAAAGCATTGGGAGAAAAATGGCGTCCCATTCAGGGATTTCAATCCCAGATGCAGATCAATAAAATAAGCGCTAAGATTCGCCCCGGCAGCGTTCCTGACAAAGCCTGCCAGGAACTTTCCCCCTGGTATGACGCCATTCACCATGAAGGTTCTTTCGTAGGAACCACCATAGAATTCATCCCCAAAGGATTTTCCAAAGCGGCAGGAATTCAGATTGTATGCAAAGCTCTTGATATTCCCTGGGAAAATACCGTATGTTTTGGTGACAGCAATAACGATCTTCCCATGTTTCAATATGTCCATACAAAAGTAGCCATGGGAAATTCCTCTCCGGCAGTCAGGGAACTGGCTGATCATATCACAGACGATATGTTCCATTATGGAATTCGAAACGGTTTACGCCATTTAAATCTGATCTGAAATATCTGTTTAAGGAAAAAACATATCACTTACCGCCCTTGAGGAACATTTTATTTCATAGGATAAAAAAACTGCCGTATCACACCGATATGATACAGCAGTTTTATTTTCCCTTTTATTTTGCAGCAATTGCTTCAATCTCAATCAATCCGCCCTTGGGAAGACGAGCTACTTCCACACAGGATCTTGCTGGCAGTTCTTCTTTGAAATACTCTCCATAAATTGCATTCACTGCTGCAAAATCATCCATATTATCCAGGAATACCATGGTTCTCACCACGTCATTGTACCCTGCTCCTGCTGCTTCCAGCACTGCTCCCAGATTTTTCAAAGCCTGATGTGTCTGCGCTTCAATACCTTCCGGCAATGTACCGTCTTCCGGATTTAATCCCAACTGACCGGAAGTAAAAATAAGTCCTGCTGCTTCCACACCGTGAACGTATGGTCCCACTGCTGCCGGAGCATTTTTTGCATTAATTGCTTTTTTCATTTTCTCTTCTCCTTCACATCATCTACATATTATTTTCTACAAAATCATCAATCTTCTTAATTCTGATTCCCTTCATCTTCAACGCTCCAAAGCCTCCCACAAGGAACAGAACAATTTTGGCAATATGAAGCAGATTTACCAACATCACCGGAAAGCCCATACTCCATCCTGCATGGAACCAGTAATTGAAGAAACGGGTAAAACTGCTGAGAGCATAATTCATACCGTCAATCACCTGAAAACCAAAGAAAAATGCAAAATAGATAACTACCGCTTTAATGGCAGTTCCCTTCAGCCATCGGTCTTTCTCCACAAATAAAACGTACACTGCCAACAGTGTTAAAATTACCGGATTCACCAAAGCAGAAAACCAGATGACCGCTCCCAACATTCCCACCGTAATTCCCAGTCGGGTACGCGGCTGTACCTGTGGCTGACTCTGTGCAGCAAGCTGCATTCCACAATGGGGACAAAACTGACTGTTATCCGGAATATTATTCCCACAATTTGGACAAAACATAATCTACCTCCTCTTTCATAACGGATTCATTACTATCATTATAATCTTTGAGAAATTTACCGTCAATGAAAGAATTTCTTAATCTTACTTCAAAAATCCGCTGATAATCTGTTCTTCTGCCTCTGCTTCCGTAAGTCCCAGAGTCATCAGTTTAATGATCTGTTCTCCTGCAATTTTTCCAATGGCTGCCTCATGGATCAAAGCCGCATCCGAATCATTGGCTGTAATTTCCGGAATGGCGCTGATCTTTGCATTTCCGATAATAATCGCATCACACTCTGTATGACCGCTGCATTTTGCATTTCCTTCAATATTTGACGCAAACAACTGATAGGACTCATCTTTCGCTACAGATCTGGAAACGATATTGGTTCCTGCGTCTTCTCCATCCATCTCCACTTTAAAATAGCTTTCTGCTCTCTGAGTTCCATGAGTCATCAGACGTTCCATAACCACCAGTTTTGCTCCTGCTGCCAGTTTTGCATCTGTTTTTCTTATGGTGGAATCCACTCCTTTAATCTGCGCCGTATCCATCTCCATATAACCGTTTTCTTCAATCTCAACGATAGTCTGGGGATTCATAATTCTCTCTCCCTTACCATCACCGCTTCCATAATGCTTTTCCACATATTTTATTTTTGCATTTTTTCCCACATAAAAACGATGAATACCGTCATGCTGGCTGGATGCATCTCCTCCATTGTGGATTCCGCAACCGGCAATAATTGTCACATCAGAATCTTCTCCAATATGAAAATCATTGTAAACCACCTCTTTGATTCCCGCCTGACTTAAAATTACCGGCATATGAAGGCTTTCTTTTTTAGTCCCCGGTTTGATCCAGATATCAATTCCTGTCCCATCTTCCTTGGGAACAATCTCTATATGTTCTGTAGACTGCCGGGAAGCAGTAGCTCCATTTGCACGAATATTATAAGCGCCTGTGGGAATTTCATGAAATCCTACAACAGCCTCCAACAAATTTTCCTGAATTGCATCAAACTTTTCCATTTAATTTTCCTCCTTCTGCCAATATTTACATCCGCTGGTACTGTTTTCTCCTCCCAGCAGTGAAGGAAGAATTTCATCCCTCTCTCCATAACCTGCCACTTTACCGTCAGCCACCACAAGAATCTCATCTGCTGTTTTCAAAATTCTTTCCTGGTGGGAAATGATCAGAATAGAGCCATTCATCTTTTCATGCATTTTTTCAAATACCTGGATCAGATTCTGAAAACTCCAAAGATCAATTCCTGCTTCCGGCTCATCAAACACAGATATTCTGGTTCCTCTGGCCATCACTGTGGCAATTTCAATTCTCTTGATTTCTCCGCCGGACAGACTGCCGTTTACTTCACGATTAATATAGTCTTTGGCGCAAAGTCCCACTTCTGAAAGATATTTGCAGGCTCCCGCCGCTGACAAATGTTTTCCTGCTGCCAGCCGGATCAAATCCAGTACAGTCACACCTTTAAAACGAACCGGCTGCTGGAATGCATAGCTGATTCCCATATTTGCTCTCTCAGTAATACTTTTATTGGTAATGTCCTCCCCATCCAGAAGGATCTGACCGGAAGTGGGTTTTTCAATACCTGCAATAATTTTTGCAAGAGTAGATTTTCCTCCTCCATTGGGACCGGTGATCGCCACAAATTTATGATCTTTTAATGTAAAACTTACATCATTTAAAATTCCCTTTTCTTTCGAATCTTCTGAAACATGAAAGGAAATATTCTTTAATTCCAACATTTTTTCTTTCCTCCATCTTAGGTAACTGTTTTACCACGGAATATGCCGTGTAACATTACCCATTATATATCTTTTTTGTAAGTATTTCCACTGAAATATTGATATATCTCCTTTTTCACGATAAAATAGTCAGGTATCATAATTTCCGTACTTTCACAGTTACGGTCAAAATCCATTAGAAATAAGGTGACTATACATGATTAATAAAGAAAACCTCATGGAAACCCAAATCGAACTCTGCGACATCTGCCACCATCATCATGTGGAATTGCCCCCGGAAACTCCCAGCGATACTATCCTTTATAAACTGGCAGATTTATACAAGGTTTTCGGCGATCCCACCCGAATCCGTATCCTCTATACCCTCTCCAGAGGAGAATTTTGCGTATGTGATATTGCCGAGCTTCTGGGCATGACACAAAGCGCCATCTCCCACCAGCTTCGGGTATTAAAGCAATCTTCCCTGGTAAAATTCCGGCGGGAAGGAAAAACCGTTTACTATTCTCTCTCGGATTCACATGTGGCTACAATTCTGGCTCAGGGACTGGATCACGTACAGGAATAAACAAATAAAAAGCAGATATTTTTTCCGGTAATATACCCGGGCTGAAAATATCTGCTTTTTATCTGTATGTTTCTATTTTTGTCTGTAACCTGCCAGGAAATCTCCCAGTTTTCTTGTGGCTTTTTCCAGATCTGCCACTCTCGGCAGATATACCACCCGGAAATGATCCGGTTCTTTCCAGTTAAATCCGCTTCCCTGAACAATCAGGATTCTCTTTTCTCTCAAAAGATCCAGCGCAAACTGCTCGTCATTATGAATATTGAATTTCTCCACATCCAGTTTCGGGAAAATATAAAATGCTGCCTTTGGCTTCTTTGCCGTAATTCCCGGAATATCATTTAGCATCTTATAAATACATTCTCTCTGCTCATATATCCGTCCTCCCGGAACCAGATACTCTTCCACACTCTGATAGCCTCCAAGAGCCGTCTGAATAATGGACTGAGCCGGAACATTGGAGCATAATCTCATGTTGGAAAGCATTTTCAAACCTTCTATATAACCTGCCGCCTGTTCCTTGGCGCCGCTTAATACCATCCAGCCCACACGGAATCCGGCGATCATATGAGATTTTGATAAGCCGCTGAATGTTACACAGAATACATCCTTCGGAGCGATAGATGCAATGGAAATATGTTTCAGACCATCCATCACAAGACGGTCATAGATTTCATCTGAAAAAATAATCAAACCGTGTTCTCTGGCAACTTTCACAATATCTTCCAACACTTCTTTGGGATATAAAGCTCCTGTGGGATTGTTGGGGTTAATGATTACAATAGCTTTGGTCCGGTCTGTAATCTTGCTTTTGATATCCTCGATATCCGGATACCAGTCTGACTCTTCATCACAGATATAGTGAACCGCTTTTCCTCCTGCCAAAGTAGCTGTAGCTGTCCAAAGGGGATAATCCGGCGCCGGAATTAAAATTTCATCTCCATTATTTAATAATGCCTGCATACACAGATTAATCAATTCGCTGACACCATTTCCGGTATAAATATCTTCCATTGTCACTCCCGGGATTTTCTTCAACTGGCAATACTGCATGATCGCCTTTCTGGCAGAGAATAATCCCTTGGAATCTGAATATCCCTGACATTCCCACAGTGACTGACGCATATCCAAAATCACTTCTTCCGGTGCGTTGAATCCAAAAGGAGCCGGATTCCCAATATTTAATTTCAGAATATTCAGGCCACCCGCTTCCATTCTGGCCGCCTCTTCAACTACAGGTCCTCTCACATCATACAGTACATTGTCCAGTTTGGAAGATTTTTCAAATGTTCTCATCTTTGCTGCCTCCATTCTAAAATTTTATATAATGATTTTATCTCTTCGATTATTTTTCCTTATTTTTTATAAAAAGAATAAATATAATTCCGCTGACTGCCATCAGAATCGGATAAAAACAATAAGGTATAATCTGGAAAGGTGTCAGTCCGGTGGACGTTGCCGCCAGAAGAAGCTGCGCCCCATAAGGAATCAGTCCCTGTCCCACAGAGGTAAACATATCCAAAAGAGATGCGCTTCTCTTCGGATTGATATCATACTCTTCACTGATTTCTTTTGCAATAGGACCAGCCATAACAATGGCAACCGTATTATTGGCTGTACACATATCTACCAGAAGCGCCAGTCCGGCAATTCCCAGTTCTCCGCCTTTTTTTCCACGGATTTTTTTCTTGATAAAATCCAGAATAAACTGAATTCCGCCCATTTCTTTTACCAGTGAAACAATACATGCCACCACAATAGAAATTACAGTAATATCATACATTCCCATGATACCGCCTTTTCCGTCTGCGCCGGAAGCGATCACATTGAACATATCTCCCACTGCAAACATTCCTGTGGATATGCCCACGATCAGAGACAGTACCGTACCGGTAATCAGCACAAGAAATACATTAATTCCAATTAGCGCCCCAACCAAAACCACAACATAGGGCAATACCTGGAAAATATTATATGTATATTCTTTGGAAATTTGAAAATCACCATTTCTTGTAATAAAGAAGAAAATAATAATGGTAATGATCGCTGCGGGAAGCACAATCAGAAAATTCTCTTTAAACTTGTCTTTCATCTGACACCCCTGTGTTTTCACCGCTGCTATTGTAGTATCAGAGATCATGGACAGATTATCTCCGAACATGGCGCCACACACCACTGCGCCAATGCAGATTGCCATGGAAAATCCTGTTTTCTGGCTGATTTCCACCGCAATAGGCGCCAATGCGCCGATGGTTCCCATGGATGTTCCCATGGAAACAGAAATAAAGCAGCCGATAATAAACAATCCCACAATCGCCACACCTGCCGGCATAATGGACAATCCCAGATTTACCGTACTGGAAGCTCCACCTGCTGCAGTTACCGCTCCGGAAAATCCTCCCGCTGCCAGAAAAATCAAACACATAGTAATAATATTTTCATCTCCGACTCCCTTGGCGATCAAACGGATATTCGCATCAAATCCGGCTTTTCGATTCTGAATAAATGCTGTCAGCAATGCAATTAAAAATGCCACAATGGCAGGCATTGCATAAAAATCCTTAAATACGATTCCTGCTCCCAAAAATATTACCAGAAAAATCAGAATAGGAAGCAATGCTGCTGCTCTTCCCTTTTTTTGTTCAGTCATAGATATTTTTCCTCATTTCCTCTTTTCTTTTTCCGGATTTTTTCTCTTTGTATCCGGTCACTTTATTATTTTGCCAGCATCATTCTGTCATTGGCAAATTCTTCTCCGCTGGCCTGTTCGAATTTTTCCAGAAGCTGTGAAACTTCCAGGTGTTTCTTCTCTTCTCCTGCCACGTCATAAATGATCCGTCCCTCATGCATCATGATAAGACGATTTCCCATTCGGATAGCATCTTTCATATTATGGGTAATCATTAAGGCTGTCAGGTTCTGTTCCTCGATGATTCTCTCTGTAAGATCCAGCACCTTGGCTGCTGTCTTCGGATCCAAAGCTGCCGTATGCTCATCCAAAAGGAGAAGCTCCGGTTTGCGAAGAGAAGCCATAAGCAGCGTAAGAGCCTGTCTCTGACCTCCGGAAAGAAGTCCTACCTTGCTGGTCATTCTCTCTTCCAGACCCAGATCCAGTTTTTTCAACTCTTCATAATATCGTTCTTTCTCATTTTTTGAAATACTCCATCTGAGACCTCTCCGCAGCCCTCTTCGATAAGCCAGGGCAAGATTTTCTTCAATCTCCATCCCTGCCGCAGTCCCTTTCATCGGATCCTGAAATACTCTTCCCAGAAATTTTGCCCGCACATGTTCCGGCTTTCTGGAAATATCTTCACCATTTAAGATCACAGTACCTTTATCTATGGGGTATACTCCCGCAATCATATTCAGCATGGTGGATTTTCCTGCTCCATTTCCTCCGATCACAGTCACAAA
Source organism: Eubacterium sp. UBA3279 (assembly GCA_002361775.1). Taxonomy (GTDB): domain Bacteria; phylum Bacillota; class Clostridia; order Lachnospirales; family Lachnospiraceae; genus Oliverpabstia. The sequence goes on along the minus strand of DETV01000113.1, from coordinate 94,291 downwards.
ATCTCCGTTATTCAGCGTAAGATCTATTCCCTGAAGGGCTTTCTTCTCATTCACTGTTCCTTTATTGAAGGTTTTTTCCACATTTTTCAGAATCAGCATGATGTATCATCCCCTCCTTTTGAATAAGATTTCCATATTCTCCACTTTTCCAGCATAACCGGTGTACACAGAGCCAGAATTACAATGATTGCGGAAATCATTTTCATATCGTTTGGATTCATTCCCATTCTGAGAACCAGGGCGCGAATCACAAAATATACGATAGAACCTACTACTACAGAAGCAAGTTTTGTTCCGAAAGCGCGATTTTTTCCAAACAATACTTCTCCGATCACGATAGCTGCCAGGCCTATTACGATAGCTCCTGTACCCATCTGGATATCTCCTACCTTGGTACTCTGGCATACCAATGCTCCTGACAGTCCTACAAGCCCGTTACTGATCGCCAGCGCCAATACTTTTGCCACCTTTACATTCACACCTAACGCACGGATCATATCCTCGTTATCTCCTGTGGCGCGAAGAGATGCGCCGATCTCTGTTCCAAAGAACCAGTACAGCAGCCAGATAACCAAAGCTGCGATCACCACACCTACTAACAGAGAAGCCATGGACTGTTTCATTCCGGTTGCATCCACGATCCAGGTAAATATGGATTCCGTATTCAGCAAAGGCAAATTACTCTTCTGTCCCATAATCCGCAAATTAACAGACCAAAGAGAAATCTGCGTAAGAATACCGGCGAGAATAGCCGGAATCTCAAATACCGTATGTAAAATTCCTGTAACCGCTCCTGCTGCCGCTCCTGCCAGCGTGGCACAAAGCAATGCCAGTATGGGATTCATTCCCTTATTCAGCATCAGCATGGCGCAGATACATCCACCCAGAGCAAAACTTCCGTCCACTGTCAAATCCGCAATATCCAGAATCCGGAAAGTTATATATACTCCCAAAACCATAATTCCCCAGAGAATTCCCTGAGAAATGGCTCCCTGCATAGACAGTATAAAACCACTCATCACTCTTCCTCCTACTACAAATATATTTATCTAACACTTTACCCTTTTCAACAAAAAAAGTCAACGAAAAATATAGGGCTGACACAGGAAACATTCTTCACAAAATGTCCGATGTGACAGCCCTTTTCTGTTTTTACTTTATCTTCCTATTTGGCTTCTGCCGCAGCCTTCAGTTCTTCCACATTTAAGCCCAGCGTAGCCGCTGTCTCTTCATTGATTTTCAAAGAACATTTTGAGGCATCCAGATATTCTACTGGCATATCTGCCGGCTGCCCTTCTCCTGTAAGAATCTTTGCAGCCATTTCCCCTGCCAGATATCCTATCTGGTAATAATCGATACCGTAAGTGATCAGTCCTCCACTATCCACCATACCTTCCTCTCCACAGATCATAGGAAGTTTATTCTCATTTGCCACCATAGATACGGTTGCCATATTATTTGCCACGATATTGTCTGTAGGAGAATACAATACATCCACATTTCCCACTGCGGATTCCACCACTGTCTGAATCTCATTAGAACTGGAAACCGTCAGATCCTCATATTCCAGTCCCTCTGCTTCGCAGGCTTCCTTCGCCATATTAATCTGAAATACAGAATTGGCTTCGGAAGAACAATACAAAAGTCCCACCTTTTTAGCTTCCGGGAACAGTTTTTTTACCAGAGCAATCTGCTCTTTTACAGGAGTCAGATCAGAAGAACCTGTCACATTTCTTCCCGGCGCCTCATTGGAAGCCACCAGTCCTGCATCTGCCGGATCGGTAACTGCTGTAAGTACGATAGGAATCTCGCTGGTAGCGCTTGCCAGCGCCTGTGCCGCCGGAGTTGCAATAGCAAAAATCAAATCGTTATTGCTGTTTACCAATGTTTCTGCTATGGTCTGACAGGTGGAAACTTCACCCGCCGCATTCTGCTTATCTGCTTTATATTTTATTCCCAGTTCATCCAGTGCGGCAAAAAAACCTTCACTGGAAGTATCCAATGCCGGATGGGGCATATACTGAAGAACACCGATATTATAGGTTTCCTCTGTAGCCGTTCCATCAGGATTTACACTTTCCTCTTCTTTTGCTCCATCGGATTCTGTAGCGCTTTTATTTTCTTCTTTGCTGCTGCCGCACCCTGCCATCATACTTCCTGCCACTACCATACTCAGAGCCGCCGCAAGCACCTTCTTCACTGTTTTATTTTTCATACGATCTCCTCCCATTCTTTTTCACTTTATTCCGTAGAACATCAACGTATTAAAGTGTAACGTTGTAGAGGATTATAACACCATTTTCACGATGCGTCAACTGCATCCTGCAAAATTTTACTGTTTCCCGTCACTTCAATATTTTCTTTAATTCATCCATAAATGTGTTTACATCTTTAAATTCCCGATATACGGATGCGAATCGCACATAAGCCACCGCTTCCAGATCTTTCAGTTTATCCATTACGATCTCACCGATCACCGTACTGGGAATTTCTCTTTCTTCCATGTTAAAAATCTCTGTCTCCACAGAATCTACCAACTGATGAATCTGTTCTGCAGAAACCGGTCTTTTATGACAGGCCCTCAAAATACCTGCTTCAATTTTTGATCTGTCATACTGTTCTCTGTTTTGATCTTTTTTTATCACGATCAAAGGAATGGTCTCCACCTTTTCATAAGTTGTAAACCTCTTTCCACACTCATCACACATTCTTCTGCGACGGATCGCAGTATTATCATCAACCGGTCTGGAATCTACTACGCGGGTATTATCCTGATTACAATATGGACATTTCATGCTTTGTACCCCATCTTTCTTTTATTCTTGCAAGTCAACTGTTTGTCAGGCATCTTTTGACCTTACCATCATATAATATCCTTACTATAATATACTTCCGCTGATACCGTCAAGAATATTGTCACGATATTTGAATCGAAAATCCGGCATTTATGTAAGTTTTTGTTATAAATCTTTTATGGTTTTCGCCCTGAAGTTATGCTATACTTTTTCCATAGGATTCCTCTGTAGAACAGGAGGAAACATGAAGAAACGAAAAACATTACAGGACCTGACGATCAAGGATAACTTTCTTTTCGGTGCAGTCATGCGTGTGGAGGAAAACTGTAAAGGTTTTCTGGAGATGGTACTGGGATTTCCCATTGCCCGTGTGGTGGTGAGTAAGGAAAAGAGTATCATCTACCATCCGGAATATAAGGGAGTCCGCCTGGATATTTACGCAGAGGACGAGAACCATACCCACTACAACGTGGAAATGCAGGTGAGAAAGAAGAAATCTCTGGGGAAAAGGAGCCGTTATTATCACAGTCAGATGGTGATGGAATATCTGGACAGCGGAGAAGAGTATGAGACAATCCCGGATACCTTTGTGATCTTCGTATGTGATTTTGATCCCTTTGGACAGGGACTTTACTGCTATACATTCCGAAATGAATGTCAGGAAGACAGGAAAGTGAAGTTAGAGGATGGAAGCTGTACGATTTTCCTGAATACCCGGGGAAGAAATGAAATGGAAGTACCGGAGGGACTTGTCAGATTCCTGAAATTTGTAACGGCTGATCTGGAAGAAAGCGAAGGAGATTTCCAGGATGGACTGGTTCGACAGTTCCAGGAAACTATCCGGAGAATCAAGACAGACCGCCAGATGGGAGAGCGCTATATGATTTTCGAAGAGATGTTAAAAGAAGAAAAACTGGAAGGCAGACAAGAAGGCAGGCAAGAAGGCAGACTGGAAGCAACCCGGGAAGCAGTATTGGAACTTCTGGAGGAACTGGGAGAAATCCCGGAGGAGTTGCAAGATAAAATCGGAAGGCTGGAAGATGTTGTAAAACTAAAGAGTTTACACAAGATGGCTGCCAGGGCTACTTCCATATCTGCTTTTGAAAAAGAAACAGAAGATTATTTCAATTCAGAAAAATAAAATCTGGCGATATTTTGATTGCCGGAACATATCTGCCCCATGCCGCTACGGCATGGGGATCATTAAAACTTGTTTAAAAAGTGTCTTACTGATTCAGTAACTAATCCAATAATAGAAGAATGAAAAACAGAGGAATCCTACTATGTAGAAACGAGCAGCACGTAACAATTTCTCAGACATCTTTTATCTCCAACAGCAATAAAATATCATAAAAGTAACACCACAAGGGGCTTCTCATGCGTATCTTAGAGTTAAAGCAAAAAGAAGTGATCAACTCCTGCACCTGCAAAAGTCTGGGGTGTCCCGTTGACGTGGAATTTGATTCCTGCAGCGGACAGATCACTCAATTGATCATTCCCGGTCCCGGAAAATTCTGCAGTTTTTTAGGCAGGGACAGCGAATACTGTATTCCCTGGAAATGTATCCGGCAGATAGGAGAAGATATTATTCTTGTAGAAATCCAAGAAGAACATTGCCTGAAAAAATTGTGAGAAAAAATCTCTTACTCCATTGCTAATATTCCCTTCTCCATGATATACTTATAAAAAGATGTGAATTCTGCCCCATATTCTCATATTTGGGCGGGTCAAAAAACAGGCTTGTTACCTAAGAATGGAGGGTTACCTATGCTGGTACAATTTTCAGTAACAAATTATAAAAATTTTAAAGATTCTGCCGTTCTTGATCTTACCGAAGGGAAAATTTCTGAGCATTCTCACCATTTAATAAAAAATGCCTATGACCGTCTGGGCATCCTTCCGGTAGCTATGATTTACGGTCCCAACGGCAGCGGAAAATCAAATTTCCTAAAAGCACTCTGGCATCTTCGTTCCCTTGTATTGGAAGGTTCTTCTTCCTTTCAGGAAGATTATTTTTTCCACTTCGATTCCCAGTGCAAAAAATCACCGGTGGAATACGAGGTCATTTTTCGTGTTGAAGACAGGGAGTACGATTACCAGTTAAAGATGACCGCTTCCGAAGTCATCGAAGAAAATCTTTTTGCCAGAAATATCAAAGATTCCAACTACGATGTTATTTTTGACCGGGACAGCGAAGGCGTATTTCTTTGTCCTGCTCTGGAAGATCTGAATGTTTCCCGACTTACAGACAGAGAGCCGCTCCTTTATTTCCTCAGTCTGTCAAAAAAGCAGCAGACTTTGCTGCCTGTATATGATTTTTTCCGGAATATGATTTTCCTTTCCGGACATCAGACCAGGCAGGAGCTGATCAGTTCCGTTTTAAAAACAAAGTCTCTGAAAGAAGATCTCTTGTCCATACTTCAAAAAATGGATGCTTCTCTCACTGACATTAAATCCTCCTCAAAAGGATTTGTCTTTACCCACACCCATCAGGGAAAAGCGCTTCAGCTTTCCTGGAATTCGGAATCCAGTGGTATCCGCCAGCTTCTGGCTGTCACCTGCTGCCTTTTGGAAGCCGGACAGAAAAATGCTCTTATTCTGGCTGACACCCCGGAGCTTTATCTGCATCCTATAGTGCTTGACCAGCTTTATCATCTTTATACCGATCAGAAAGAGCTTCGTGGAAATGCCCAGCTTCTTGCCGTCACCCAGGAAAATTCCACAATGAATAATGGAATCTTTCGCCGGGATGAACTTTGGATTCTGGCTCCCGGACATGACGGAGCTTCTTCCCTGTACCCTCTTTCCCTCTATCTGAAAAAAGGCGGAGAAAAAGTACGAAAAGATGAAACCTATTCCAAGCAATATCTGGAAGGACGGTATGGAGGAATCCCTGTCATCAAAAAATAAGCGTAATAGTTCCCTTTCATGGAATATCTATTGAAAAACACTTGCACATTTTCTTTTCCTCTGCTATAATGCCAGACGGATCACACAACAAAATAAGACAGTTCGTGACCATCCTGTCTATAAACAAAACTAGGGATTTTAAGGGCGTATCTCGTTTACGTCCTTTGGGAGGCTGTCGCATTTTACATGATTCATGTTCCTGCGACAGCCATTTTTTGTCCCTTCATCAAACACTAAAGGAGGACATTGTGATGCCTAATGAATTACTGTTGATTTTTTCTCTGATTCTATTATTTGGAGGGGTTTTGTTTTTTTACTACCTCTTCGGTTCCACCGGCCTTTACTGCTGGACGGTATTTGCCACCATCGCGGCAAATATTGAAGTTCTCATTGTAGTCAATGCCTTTGGCATGGAGCAGACACTGGGAAATGTTATGTTTGCCAGCACGTTTCTTGTAACCGATATTCTCAGCGAAGTAGCCGGAAAAAAAGAAGCCAGCCGGGCTGTCCGACTGGGAATCTTTACTTCTGTCTTCTTTATTCTGGTATCACAGCTTTGGCTGCAGTTTACTCCTGCCAGTACGGATTTTATCATGCCCAGCATCCGGGCAGTATTTTCCAATACTCCCCGCCTTATGCTGGCCAGTTTTCTGGTCTATGCCGTCTGTCAGCAGTTTGACGTATGGGCATACCATAAATGGTGGGAATTTACCACAAAAAAATGTGGAGATTCCACCCGTTTTCTCTGGGTACGCAACAATGGCTCCACCTTGATCTCTCAGTTTTTAAATACTCTTTTATTTACACTGGGGGCTTTCTGGGGACTCCACGACACACCCACTCTGATTTCCATCATAGCATCCAGCTATGTGATTTTTATCGTAACCAGTCTTCTGGATACTCCGTTTATCTATCTGGCAAGAAAAATCCGGCCAAAAAATATTTGATCTTTTCTAATCCCGGAGATAGTTTCTCATGGTACGCAAAGCGTTTTTTTCCAACCGGCTTACCTGCGCCTGAGAAATACCTATCTCCCGGGCCACCTCCATCTGAGTTTTTCCCTCATAAAACCGCAGATCTATAATATTTTTTTCTCTGGGAGTAAGTTTCCCCATTGCCTGTTCCAGCGCCAGATTTTCCACCCAGTTTTCTTCTCTGTTTTTTTTATCACTGACCTGATCCATTACATAAAGAGTATCTCCTCCTTCTGTATACACCGGTTCATACAGACTCATAGGACTTTGTATCGCATCCAGGGCATACACAATCTCTTCTTTATTAATTCCTATTTCTTCAGCGATCTCTGTAATACTTGGTTCCCTGAGATTTTTCTTTACATAATTTTCCTTTGCATAAATAGCCTTATATGCAGTATCTCTCAGGGATCTGCTGACCCGGATAGAATTATTGTCCCTGAGATACCTGCGAATCTCACCAATAATCATGGGAACTGCATATGTGGAAAACTTCACCTGAAGGGTGGTATCAAAGTTATCAATCGCTTTCATCAAACCGATACAGCCAATCTGAAACAGATCATCTGCATTCTCACTGCTGCCGGAAAAACGTTTGATCACACTGAGTACCAGCCGAAGGTTTCCTTTAATATACAGTTCCCTTGCTTCTTTGTCTCCATTTTTAATTCTCTCAAAGAGTAATTCTTTTTCTTCATTCGTAAGTACGGGTAATTTTGATGTGTTTACACCACATATTTCCACTTTATTAAGTGCCATATAAGAATCCTCCTGAAATCTTTAACATTTGCTTTCAGTAAAATGATTCTCATATGACACTTTATCTATTCATTTTCTTTGGAAATTTAAAAAGTTTTTAGCCTTGACATTTACATATCTCTTGTAATATTTTTGAGCCATTTATAACTTTTATAATGTTTATAAATAAATGGCATTTTCACAAATTCATCCAGACAGATGATAAAATATACCCACATGGGAGGCAGTTTTAAAACAAAAGCGCTGATAAATCCCAGAGGAACTGAAAATCCCCACATATCGATCAGATCGCAGATAAATCCATAACGGGAATCTCCGCCGGAACGGAAAACGCCACAGATTACCGTTGTGTTCATTGCCTGTCCCAGCACATAATAAGAATTGATCAGCAGCATCACCGTCAGGTAACCGGCAGCCTTGGGCGTCAGTTCCACCAGATTCATCATCAATGGGCGAACCAGAAGAACCAGGATTCCACCCAGTATACCACTTACAAAGGTTACATGACACAGGCGGGACGCATCTTTTCTGGCAGCCTCCATTCTTCTGTCTCCGATCAGTTTTCCCAGATAAATCGCCCCTCCATTGGCAATTCCGAAGCAGACCACCGTTCCCAGATTTCTCGCAACCACAACCACAGAGTTTGCAGCCACCATATCGCTTCCCAGATGTCCCATAATCACAGAATACATGGAAAATGCCACACCCCACACCACTTCATTTCCGAAAGCGGGAAGAGCATATTTTAAATAATCCTGAAACAGCACCTTATTTTTTTCAAATACGGCAGAAATCCTAAGCCTCACTGTCTTAAACCGGGCTGCATCCACCAGACAAATTCCCAGCTCCACACCCCGGGCAATTACTGTGGCAAGGGCGGCGCCGGCAATTCCCATGGCTGGCATACCAAATAAGCCGAAGATAAATACGGCATTTAACAAAATATTCAATATCAGCGCCGAACCAAAGGTACACATGGAGAATACTACTCTTTCTATACTTCGCATAATACAAAGATAAACCTGAGAAATTCCCATGAGCAGGTAAGAAACTCCCAAAATCCGCAGATAGTTCATTCCTCCTTCTATCAGCGTCGGTTCATTTGTAAAAACCATCATCACATATCTGGGGAAGAAACAGGCCAGCACAAAGAATATTGCCGACACCCCTACGGAAAACCGCAAGGCTATCCCCATGATTTTTTCAATCGTTTTCGTATCATTTTTTCCCCAATACTGAGCCGAAAGCATGGTAGCTCCGGACGCCACCCCTGAATATACCAGGGATAAAATAAACTGAACCTGGTTAGCTAATGATACTGCTGACAATGCATCCTGTCCCACTGCTCCTACCATGATCACATCTGCCGAATTTACGGCAGTACTGATAAGATTCTGAACAGCAATCGGCAGTACAAGCTTAAAAAGAGAAGAATAGAACACCCTCTTATCTGTCTCCTGTTTTTCCATAAAAAAATCCTCCGCTTTACATAAAATAATCAAAATGGTACATGACCCTGCATAATCTGATTATAATACATTCAGCGGAAGATTTCCTCTATTAATTATTAAGCCAGCGTTATTTTGTTAACTTTTTATCCTGCTGTGAATGACACATACAAGCCCCCGAACAACCACTGCAGCTTCCGCCGCATAATACCGAATGACCTGCTTTTTTTTCTTTGAGCATATTTCTTAAAATCAACGCCACTATTCCCGCAATAACAAGTAACACGATAATCGTTGAAATATATTCCATTCTTTTACTCCTCCTTTCTAGGCTGTTCTTCCTGTTTTTACTTTTAATACGCAGGAATCCCTGTGGGGGCGGAATAACAGATACAATATTCCTGCAAAAATCAGAACTGCCACTGCTGTTCCCACATGAAAACCGCCGCCGATAAAGAATGTTCCAAACTGATAAATACACAGAGAAACCAGATAAGCAAATATACTCTGATATCCCACGGCGATCCAGAACCACCGGATATTGTTCATCTCTCTCTTGATCGCGCCCATAGCTGCAAAACAGGGAGCGCACAACAGATTAAATACCAGAAACGAATACCCTGCAAGAGCTGTCATACTTCCTGCCAGTGTTGTCCATATTTCTTCTCCGTTTTCTGCTACTTCTGCAAACCCGTACAGGATTCCAAAAGTTCCCACCACATTTTCCTTTGCCACCAGTCCGGTGATCGCCGCCACTGCCGATTTCCAGTCTCCCCATCCAAGAGGAAGAAACAGCCATGCGATTCCCCTTCCTATATAAGCCAGCAAACCATCGCTCAGATCCTCTACCATTCCAAAAGAACCGTTTACAAAACCAAAATTAGAAGTAAACCAGATGAAAATAGTGGATAACAGGATAATAGTTCCCGCCTTTTTTATAAAGGACCATCCTCTTTCCCACATACTCCGCAATACGTTCCCCGGAGTAGGCATATGATAAGCCGGAAGTTCCATAACAAATGGAGCCGGATCTCCTGCAAATATTTTTGTCTTTTTTAAAATGATACCGGATACAATAATTGCCGCCATTCCTACAAAATAAGCGCTGGGGGCAATCCACCAGGCCCCTCCAAACAACGCTCCGGAAATCAGAGCAATAATAGGAAGTTTTGCGCTACAGGGAATAAACGTTGTGGTAATAATAGTCATTTTCCTGTCTCTGTCACTTTCAATTGTCCGGGAAGCCATAATTCCGGGAACGCCGCAGCCGGTTCCGATCAACATAGGGATAAAGGATTTTCCTGAAAGTCCAAATTTCCTGAAAATACGATCCATGATAAAGGCAATCCGCGCCATATACCCACAGCTTTCCAGAAAGGCAAGAAAGAAAAACAATACCAGCATCTGGGGAACAAAACCAAGTACTGCCCCCACACCTGCCACAATTCCATCAACGATCAGTCCCTGCAGCCAGGGAGCGCATCCTATTGCTTCCAGCGCCGAACCAAACAACACAGGAATTCCAGGTATCTGTACAATTCCAAAGAAACTCCATCCTTCTCCGAAAAGATTATCATTGACCCAGTCCGTAGCCCATCCACCCACAGTGGTAATGGATACATAATAAACGAGAACCATTACAGCGGCAAAAATCGGGAGTCCCAGCCAGCGGTTGGTTACGATCCGGTCAATCTTATCCGAAGTACTGAGTAATCCTTTCCCGGACTTTTTATAACAGCGGTCAATCACAGAAGATATGTATGTATATCTTTCATTGGTAATAATACCTTCCCCGTCATCATCAAATTCTTTTTCAGCCAGAAGAATCAGATCTTCCACCGAGGGGATCATTTTCATATTTTCTGTAATTTTATCATCCCGTTCAAAAAGCTTAATTGCAAAAAATCTTCTCTGCTCTTCCGGAATTTCCACATCGGAAAGTCTCTCTTCGATTTCAGTCAGTATTTTTTCCAGTCCCTTTGAAAATCTGTGTACCGGCACATTTCCTTTGCTTTTTCCTGCCTCCACCGCTTTTTCTGCCGCTTCTTTAATTCCCTTTCCTTTCAGAGCTGATATAAAAACAGCAGGACAGCCTAAAGCCTGAGAAAGCTTATCCAGATGGATCTCATCTCCGTTTTTCTCCACAAGATCCGCCATATTTACAGCCATAACCACCGGAATCCCCAGTTCCATCAACTGAGTGGATAAATACAAGTTTCTCTCCAGATTTGTGCCGTCTACGATATTCAAAATCACATCCGGACGCTCATTTATAAGATAATTTCTCGCAACCACTTCTTCCAGTGTATAGGGAGAAAGAGAATAAATTCCCGGAAGATCCACAACCGTGATATCTTTATAACCCTTCAGCTTTCCTTCCTTTTTTTCTACCGTAACGCCGGGCCAGTTTCCCACAAACTGATTGGATCCTGTCAACGCATTAAACAGCGTTGTTTTTCCACAATTGGGATTTCCTGCAAGTGCTATTTTTACAGACATGATGATCTCCTCCACATATGTTTTTACCTTTTATTTTTATTCCACATCAATCAACTGAGCATCCGCTTTTCGCAGCGATAATTCATACCCCCGCACAGTCACCTCTATGGGATCCCCCAGAGGCGCTACTTTTCTCACCAGAATCTCCGTACCTCTTGTGATTCCCATATCCATAATCCTGCGACGGATCGCTCCTTCTCCATGGAGTTTTTTCACCGTTGCTTTCTGTCCTGTTTTTATATCGCGCAAAGTTGTCATTTTTTCATTCTCCTGTTTACTAAATCATAATTTTATTTGCCATTTCACGGCTGATAGCCACCCGTGATTCTTTTACATTTACAATTACATTTCCCTGTATCTGGGATACCACCATCACAGGACTTCCCACCACAAAACCAAGATTTTCCAGGAAACGACGCACCTCCTCTTTTCCTCCCACTTTCTTGATCAGATTATTTTCTCCTGTTTTCGCCATTGTAAGGGGCATCATAATTCCTCCTGTTCTATATTTTTTCTCTGCTTTAGTAAGTCTTAGCTAACTATATGACCAAAAGAAAAGGTTAGCTACTTCTAACCATCGTTAGATTAGCACAATCTAACTCAGTTGTCAATAACTAACTTTCACTTTTTTATTCATATCGGACGATTTCTTTTTTCAATCTCCTCATAATCCTTTTTTCCAGACGGGAAATATAAGATTGAGATATTCCCAACAGATCTGCCACTTCTTTTTGCGTTTTTTCCTTTCCATCCGGTTGATTCAGTCCAAATCGAAGACAGATAATAGTCTGTTCCCTCTTACTAAGCTTATTGATTGCTTTTCCCAACAGGCGGCATTCCACCTCATGCTCCAGGTCTTTATAAATCACATCCTCATCTGTCCCCAGAATATCCGATAAAAGAAGTTCATTTCCATCCCAATCCACATTGAGAGGTTCGTCTATGGACACCTCCATTTTCGTCTTACTGTTTCTTCTCAGGTACATCAAAATTTCATTTTCAATACACCGGGAGGCATATGTTGCCAGTTTAATCTTTTTTTCCGGATTAAATGTGTTGATAGCTTTAATGAGTCCTATCGTTCCAATGGAAATCAAATCTTCCATTCCCACTCCTGTATTGTCAAATTTCTGCGCGATATAGACCACCAGTCTGAGATTGTGTTCAATAAGACTGGCCCGGGCTTCCTGATTTTCTTCATCTCCCAGCTTTTGAATCACTTCATACTCTTCCTCCGGAGTCAGCGGCGGCGGAAGCACATCTGCACCTCCGATATAATATATTTCTCCCGGACGTTTCCACACCATCCTGGAAAAACCAGAAACCATCCGTAACCGAAAATGACTGGGTAAAGCTGCCTGCATCATAATAATTTTCCCTCCTGACTGTTAATTAAATTTGGATGCAAAATCATTTGATAATCCCCGGCAAAGGAATTATTTTTCCCGGAAAAAGCGATCACCGGACGGGTGATCACTTTATGTACCTTCTGTCCTTCCAGACACAGATAATCCATGGTCACTGCCACTGCCAGTCCATCGGAACATCCCAGACTGGAGAAGGGAATAAAATGAGGATTCAAACTGCCAAAACAAACTTCACTTTCCTTCCCCATAGAGAAGTTTTTCAACCCTCTTACCATTTCCTCCGTCAACAGCTCCTCCAGCAATTGTGTTTCTCCGATGCACACCGGTTTATGGCTGGCAGTATCTTTCAGACTGTTGCCTGTATCCAAAAGCGCTGTTCCTTCTTTACATTTTCCATTGGCATAAAGTTGAAAATGAAATAATTTTTCTGTCTGTTTCCGATAAATCTCATATACAGATAACCCTGTCCATAAAATCAGATAACTTATTCCACTGATAATAAAAAAAATCCTCACACCTGTTCCGCCGGTTATTTTCCAGAGAAATTCCACCAGTCCGCCCAAAAGAAATCCCACTCCATACAAAAGAAGATTTCCCCACAGCAGATCTTTTACCTTTTTCAGATTACATCCAAACCTTACCATAAACGTATTGATTACCAGATATGCCAGTATCATATTTCCCAGAGAATTATAAGGATGTAAGATCAGTATACAGACGCCCCCCGCTCCCAGACCTGCGCCCAACAGACTTCTCCTCCGGCTGACCGGTTTTTGAAGGACCAGTCCCACCAGCCGCAGCAAAAAGAAATCCATAACCATATTGAGGACAAAAAGAACGTCCAGACAGACTTCATAATACACAAAACACCCCCTATCCCTTTTCAATACTTACTGGAATAAGCAAGTATTATTATAGAGGATAGAGGGTGTTAAATTTGTCAAAACCAGTATGTCGGAATCTGAATTCTCTCGACAAAACTCCCTTATCTTTTTTATTTTATGTTAATCATTTTTTCTTCATCCCCATCCAGACGAAGCGCCCATAAAATCTCTTTCAATTGTCCCACTTCCATCTGACCGGGGGCGGAGGACTGACCCGCTGTTCCAAAAGTAATACAGGAACCGGATAGTTCTCCCAATATCCTGCTTGCGCAGCCCAATTGTCCCATAGCCATGGTGATCACCGGTTTTTCACCGGAATCTGCCGCCTGGATTGTTACCCCCAGCAGATCCCACACCTGCTCCTTATTTCGGGGCATAACTGCCAGTTTACGAAGATCCGCTCCCGCCTCTTCCATCTGACTTAAAATAGTTTCCATAATTTCTTTCTTTGGTGTTCCCTCAAAATGATGATTAGAAGCAATCACTTTTTTCCCCATCTGTTGTAAATCCCTGATAATCCTGCTCATAAGCGGCTGCTCCATAAACAATTCCACATCAATCAAATCTGTACGGGGCTGTTTTGCTGCTATTTTCAGCAAGTCAACATAATCTGATAGGGAAATCTGTCGATTTCCTCCTTCTTTTTCACTTCGAAAAGTGAAAATCAGCGGAATTTGTCCGATTTTGTCACCTAACTTCTGACACATCCCGGCAATGGCTTCTTCTTTTTCCACCTGATCAAAAAAATCAACTCTCCACTCCAACAGATCCGGTTCCTTTTTCATAGCCGCCTCTGCCTGAGACAGAATTTCTTCTTCTGTTTTTCCGGTCAGAGGAACACAGATTTTCGGTCTTCCCGTTCCCAAAGTAAGTTCTCTGATTACCAATGGTTTCATTTTTCTTTTCCCTCTTCCCTTTTTTCCAGAAATTCTTTCAATTGTTTTACCGGCATTTCCAATCCGGTATATAACTGAAAAGCGGCAGCTCCCTGCCAAAGAAGCATTCCTTTTCCTCCAATTACATTTTCCTTCCTGCATCCGCCTTCCAGGGCGTCCTGCATCAATTTTGTCACCGGAGGATTGTAAATCACATCATACACTACCAGATTTTCATGAAATACGTCCTTATTCTGAATCAGTGACTGTCCTTCGCTCATGGGACGCATTCCCACAGAAGTGGCGTTGATCAATATGTCTCCCTGGCTGATCGCCTGATACAGTTTCTCTTCTTCCCTGAGAAGATGATACTCCATCCTGCATTTCACCTGTTCCTCCCTCATCCGTTCTCCTATGGCTCTGGCCTTGGAAAGTCCTGCTTCCCCCCGGTTAAACACAGTAACCGATCTGGCACCATCTAATGCGCACTGCACCATGATCGCTCCCGCCGCTCCCCCTGCGCCCAAAAGGATTACGTCTTTTCCCTCTATGGTTTTCCCGTGGTCTTTCAGATCTCCGATCACCCCAAGACCATCTGTCATGTGACCGGTCAATACTCCCTGATCATTGACAATTGTATTAACTGCTCCCACATACCGGGCAGCCTTTGACAACCGATCCATCTGTTTCGCCACAGCCTGTTTACAGGGCATCGTCACATTTGCTCCCCGCATCTGTAAACGCCGTATGGCATCCAATGTTTCGTTCACCTGATCTTCGTTACATTCAAACGCCAGATATACGTAATCCAAACCATAATAATCAAAACAAAAATTATACATAAGAGGAGAACCGGAATGTCTGATCGGTGATCCTATGACTCCCAGCAATCCTGTAGTTCCGGAAATTCTTGTATCCATTCAAAATCCTCCTGTAAATCTTCTGTGACTCTATCACTTTATCATTATAAAGTATCCTTGTCAACACAACTTTCCAAAAAAACAGGAGTCTGCCACGCCGCAGACTCCTGTCTCTCTTATGCACTTTCTATTCTTTATTTCCTGTGAACTTACCTTTACAGCAATACGACTCTTGCCTCATACGGTTTCAAAACTCCGTCCTTATGGCATTTGTAATTGGAGATTAATTCTTCTCCGGAAACACCCTGGAAAAGATCGCAGGGAACTTCGTTGCCGGTAAAGTTACAAGCTACCAGTAATCTCTGATCTCCCAAACGACGCTCATAAGCGTAAATATCATCATTGTCTTCCAGCAATCCTACAAATACACCGTCAATAATAACATCGTAAGATTTTCTCAACTGAATCAGTTTCTGATAGTAATAAAATACGCTGTTTTTGTCTGCAAGAGCTGCTTTTGCATTGATCATATGGTAATTTTCATTTACTTTCAGCCAAGGTGTGCCTGTGGTAAATCCCGCATTTTCACTGTCATCCCACTGCATTGGTGTTCTGGCATTATCACGGCTTACTGCTTTCAGGCAATCCAGAAAATCCTCTTCTTCCATAAATCCACCCTGTACCAGTTCCTTATATGCATTGAGAACCTCAATATCCTGGTAATCATCAATGGACTTGAAGTATGCATTGGTCATACCAATCTCTTCACCCTGATAAATATATGGAGTTCCCTTCATCATATGCAGACAGGTAGCAATCATCTTCGCTGACACTTCTCTGTACATTGGGCCGTCATTTCCAAATCGTGACACTGCCCGAGGCTGATCATGGTTATCCCAGTACAGACTGTTCCAAGCCACACCCTCCAGTTCATTCTGCCATTTATTCATAACTGCACGAAGTTTCGGCATCTGTACACGCTCTGTGGTCCATTTACCATATTCTCCCTGTACGGTTCCCATATGTTCAAACTGGAATACCATGTTCAGTTCTCTTCCATCCAGATTTGCATATTTTTTTGCCTCATCAATTGTCACACCGGCTGCCTCGCCCACGGTAATCAGATCATACTTGGAAAGAACTTTCTGATTCATCTCCTGAAGGAATTCATGAACTCTCGGTCCGTTGCACACATAAGGAGAGGGATCTCCGTAAAGTCCATCATGGGCAACCCCGTCCAGGTATGCCTGATCTTTGGAAATCATACTGATAACGTCCATACGGAAACCATCTACACCTTTTTCGCACCACCAGGTCATCATATCAAAAACTTCTTTACGCACTGTTTCATTTTCCCAGTTCAGATCCGGCTGTTTCTTAGAGAACAGGTGCAGATAATACATTTCTGTCTCCGGGTCAAATTCCCATGCGGAACCACTGAAGCAGCTTCCCCAGTTGTTCGGTTCTTTTCCGTCTTTAGGATCTTTCCAGATATAATAATCACGGTAAGGATTGTCTTTTGATTTTCTGCTTTCCATAAACCAGCGATGCTCGTCGGAAGAATGGTTTACTACCAGATCCATTACCAGCTTCAGCCCTCTTTTATGCATCTCAGAAAGCATTCTGTCAAAATCTTCCATGGTACCAAACTCTTTCATAATTGCCTGATAATCAGAAATATCATATCCGTTATCATCATTTGGAGATTGATAAATAGGAGACAGCCAGATAACATCTACGCCCAATTCTTTAATATAATCCAAATGTTCTGTAATACCATTCAGATCTCCGATTCCATCTCCGTTACTGTCCGCAAAACTTCTTGGATAAATCTGATAGATCACACTGCTCTTCCACCATGCTTTACTCATATTCCAAAACCTCCTATTACTTTTTTCTTTGCTGCCAACGTCATTTTTTCTTCCCTCTTCGACAGCTCTTATCTTTTAGTATAAAAAATAACTTCCATTTTTTCTACTAATATGTTACTCTTATTTTGTACTATATTCACTTTTTGCTATATTTAATCACTGCCAAAAAATGAGGCCAAAATCCGGGTGCATACCCCACAACCTCCGAATTTATGGCAAAATCGTAAAATTATACAGCTCGAAACAATTTACCATGTGTTTTTTGACCGAAACATACATTTTAAAATTCACAGGAGGTCACAGATAAATATGAACAAAATTAACTTCACAGAAGAGCTTCCCCACGGTTCGCCCTACTTTCCTTTCCAGGCGCTGTCTCACGAAGATACCTGTGGACAGTATTTTACCCCCTATCACTGGCATGATGAAGTAGAATTTTTATATGTTACGAAAGGTACTTTACTGCTTCGGACGGAACAAGAAACCTATCCCCTTGAGGAAGGACAGGTTTATTTTATCAACCCGGGAACAGTCCACGCTCTCTTTGGAAACAGCAGATACTCTCACCATTACGCTTTGGTCTTTCGTATGGAGCTGTTTAGTTTCTCTCTTTATGATGCCTGCCAGAACAAATATCTGGAACCGGTTCTTTCCGGAAATCTCCGTTTCCCAAAAGGAAATGAACTTTCCCGGGAATCTACTGTACAAATCGGAAAACTGATTACCCGGGCCGCCTTACTCTACCAGAATAATCCTCCCCACACCCCAGTCCCTCTCTCCATCAAAATCCTGATTTTACAGATACTTGAGATCCTGTTTTCTCAGAGAGCCTTTATCACCCGGGAAAATGCCCTTTTAGATACTGGTGAAGATAATTATCCTTTAAAACCTGTTTTTTCTTATATTGCAGATCACTATATGGAAAAAATTACTCTGGAACAGCTTGCCGGGACCATTCATATGAACAGAAACTATTTTTGCAAATTCTTCAAAGAAAAAGTAGGAAAAACACCGTTTTCCTACTTAAATGAATACCGTATCAATCAAGCTGCCTCCCAGTTGCTCCAATCAGGCGCATCTATCACAGAAGTAGCTATCAATTCCGGATTTGACAATATGAGTTATTTTATCCGCCAGTTTAAACACTGTAAAGGCTGTACCCCTTCTGCCTTTCGTAAGGTAGAGAACCAGGAAGCCAAAACGCTTCCCTGATGCTCATCAAATCTTCTTTCCCAGGATGTTTTCTGTAAACTCCTGGGCGCTCACCGGGCGGCTGTAGTAATATCCCTGTCCGTAATCACATCCCGCCTCTATAATAAAGGCTTCCTGTTCCTGGGTTTCCACACCTTCCGCTACCGTGATAATATTCATCTTTCTGGCAAGATTTACAATCTGTTCCATGATAATCTGCTGTTTTTCCTTTCGTTCTCCTGACATTTTCAGAAGAAATACCCGATCCAGCTTCAATTCATCAATATCCAGACTGCTAAGAGTATTCAAAGAAGAATATCCACTTCCAAAATCATCCATAGATATTTTGAAGCCTTTTTGCTTCAATTCAATAATTCGTTCATTTAACTCTTTTGCTTCTCCCAGCAAAATACTTTCTAAAATCTCCAGGGTGATCAATTCCGGTGAAATCTGATATTTTTCCACAATATCACTTAATCTTTTCACATAGTCTTCCTTATAGAATGCCAGTTTTGATTGATTTACAGCCACAGGAATCACTTCTTTTCCTGTATCTATCCATTCCCGAATCTGCCGGCATACCTGTTCCACCATATAAAAATCCAGTTCACTGCAAAAACCATTCTTTTCAAACACAGGAATAAACTGATCCGGATAAATTATTTTCCCTTCAGGAATAACCCAACGGACTAATGCTTCTGCCCCTCCCAATATTCCTTCATTCAATTTTTTCTGCGGCTGAAGGAATAATTTAAATTCTCCCTCTTTCAGCGCCTGTGCCATATGACTTTCCACATAATTTCTCAGGATTTCACTCTGATGTAATTCCCCGTCGTAAAACCTGAGTCCATCCGGCTGGGCATTTCTCGCTCTGTTCAGAGCAAACATTACATGAGTCATTACCTCTTCTTTTTTCAAATGAGTTCTTTCCAGCTCGTCAGAAGTAACTACTCCCGCATAAAGAGTAATCTGATATTCTCTGTGATACCAGTGAAATTTTTTCTGTACTTCCTCGGTAATGGCTGTAAATCTCTGTTTAATAATTTCTCTGTCTTTTGTGTTCAGACACAGATAAAACTTATCTGCTGTCTCCCGACAGAAAAATTCTTTTTCTGTCATATTTTTTTCCAGAATTTCCTTAATGTCACAAAGAAATTCATTGGCCATAATATCTCCGAAAATTTCATTGATAAATTTAAATTTTCGTATATTGATTGCCAACACACTGAAATCTGCCTCTGACTGCAGCACAGATTCCAGCTTACGACTGAAATCTGCCATATTCCCTGCCCCTGTCAGAGTATCTGTATAGGATACTTTCAGAAGATCCAGATTATTTTTCCGTACAATCCGATAGCCTATGAACAGATACAACATGGAAAGCAAAAGAATTACCAGTAATATCGTCCTTGTGAACCATACGTTCTGCTTACATTCTTCACAAAGACTTTTTACAAACCGATTTTCACAGATCGTTTCTTCTGAGGTTACAAAATTAGCAACCGCAGACAGTATTCGAAGATTTGTATCAGATTCTCTTTTTAATTCCATCTGATATCCTGTCATTTCCACAGCCATTTTTTTGTTGAGTTCTCTGTCTGCGATTCGATTCAGCATATGGGAAAAACACCAGTTCACCGCCATCAAAACAAGACAAATTGTCACAAAAATAATTGTCAGCTTCCGTAAAAACTTTTCCATTGTTTTTTCATCCATGACTCCACCTTTTTTATATGCATCCACTTTATAACATATTCTCTATTTTAATACATTAATTATATAATGTCTATGGGCATTTTCAATGTATTCTTACAGAAACAAATCTCTTGTTACCTTCCCCTGTTTCGTTTATAATAAAAGAAGTATAATAACTGTTCCGCATTTGCGAAATAGTTATAACGTATATACAATATCACATAAACAGGAGGATTCAAAATTGAATACTTACTATGAAAATCTAAAAACTCACATTGACAAATATTCAGCTTTGAATATGGCTCTCACTCTCTTTAACTGGGACAGTTCCACTGAAGCTCCAAAGGATGCCACTGAACTTACTTCCAAGTATATCGGTATATTAAGTGAGAATCTGTACAACACACTGATCAACGACGACGTAGAAGGTCTCATTGAAAAATTAAAAGCTGCTGACGATCTTACTGTGGAAGAAAAAGCCATTGTCAGAAAAACCAGTGAAATGTTCGATGATATCCGCTACATTCCCGCTGATGAATTTTCTGCTTACCAGGCGCTTCTTGCCAAATCTGACGCAATCTGGGCAAAGGCAAAAGCTGAAAATGATTACAATTCTTTTGCCCCTGTATTAAAGGAAATTATTGATTATAATAAGAAATTTGCTTCTTATAAGGCAAAGGCCCGGGGATACGAAGGACCGCTTTACGACATTCTTCTTGATGATTACGAAAAAGGATTTACTACCCAGGTACTGGATGAATTTTTCTCCCGCCTGAAAGCAACCATTGTTCCTCTTGTAAAAAGGGCTGTGAAAAATAATCACCTGATTGATAAAGATTTTAATTATCTTTCTTACGATGTGGAAAAACAGGCTGAAATTTCCAGAAAACTGGCAGAGCATATCGGATTTGACTTTAACAGAGGAGTGATAAAAACCAGCGTTCATCCTTTTACCACAAATCTTCATAATAAAGATGTGCGTATCACCACCGCTTACAAAAAAAATAATCTGGAAAGCGCTATGTTCTCTACCATCCACGAAGGCGGACACGCTCTCTACGAAATGCATGTAAGCGATGATTTTACAGGTACTCCTGCATCGTACATTTCCATGGGAATGCACGAAAGCCAGTCCAGACTTTTTGAAAATAACCTGGGCCGCAGTGAAGCGTTCTGGAAACCACTGTACCCCAAGCTGAAGGAAGCCTATCCGGAACAGTTAAAAGATGTCACACTGGAACATTTTATTCATGCAATCAATAAATCCGTTCCAAATCTTATCCGTACAGAAGCGGATGAACTGACTTACTGTCTCCACATCATGGTTCGCTATGAGATTGAAAAAATGATTTTCTCCGGAGAAGAAATCGACATCTACAAGCTTCCGGAAATCTGGAACGACAAATATGAAGAATATCTGGGAATCCGTCCGGAAAGTGATGCCCAGGGCATTTTGCAGGATATCCACTGGGCAATAGGTTCCATCGGATACTTCCCGTCTTATGCCATCGGTACAGCCATTGCAGCACAGATTTATGCCCACTTACAGAAAGTAATGCCTCTGGATGAATACCTCTCTTCCGGTAATCTCCAGCCTGTCAATGACTACCTGAAAAAAAATCTTCACAAATATGCCGGTTCCAAAACCACCAAAGAACTGTTGGAAGGACTGATGGGCGAAGACTTCAATCCAGAGTACTATATAAACTATCTGAAAGAAAAATATACAAAACTTTATAATCTGTAAACCGAAATAAAGAGAGCATTATGGGAAATCTTTTCCCAATGATGCGCTCTTTTTATTAATCCCTTTTTCTACACAAAAAAGACCCTGAAAGCCTGAATTTCTTCAGACCTTCAAGGTCAATCTTTATGCTTGGACACAAATCATGCTTTCGCATGAAACAATCTTTTTAAGATTTTATTATTTATTATTCAGAGCTGCCTGTGCTGCTGCCAGTCTAGCGATCGGCACACGGAACGGTGAGCAGGAAACGTAGTTCAGACCAACTTTGTGGCAGAATTCTACGGATGCCGGATCTCCACCATGTTCTCCACAGATACCCAGTTTCAGAGTCGGGTTAGTGGAACGACCTTTCTTAGCTGCCATTTCTACCAGCTGACCTACACCGGTCTGATCCAGTTTTGCAAATGGGTCAGATTCATAGATCTTGTTGCTGTAGTAAGAACCTAAGAATTTACCAGCGTCATCACGGGAGAATCCGAATGTCATCTGTGTTAAATCGTTTGTTCCGAATGAGAAGAATTCAGCTTCTTCTGCGATCTCGTCAGCTGTCAGAGCTGCACGAGGAATCTCGATCATGGTTCCTACATGGTAGTTGATGTATTCACCTTTCTCTTTCATAACTTCCTCAGCTGTAGCTACAACTACATCTTTTACGCATTTCAGCTCTTTCTTTTCTCCAACCAGTGGGATCATGATTTCCGGAACGATATCGTATCCCATCTCGTCTTTCACTTCGATAGCAGCTTCCATAACAGCTCTTGTCTGCATCTTAGCGATTTCCGGATAAGTAACAGCCAGACGGCATCCACGATGACCCATCATTGGGTTGAACTCGTGCAGTTCATCACATTTAGCTTTTACTTCTGCAACTGTCAGACCCATGTCTTCAGCCAGTGCTTTGATATCTTCTTCTTCAGTAGGTACGAACTCATGAAGCGGCGGATCCAGATAACGAACTGTCATCGGACGTCCTCTCAGAGCTTTGTACATAGCTTTGAAGTCAGCTTTCTGGAACGGAATCAGTTCGTTCAGAGCAGCTTCTCTGGCTTCTACTGTATCAGACAGGATCATTTTACGGATCTTCGGAATACGGTCTGCATCAAAGAACATATGCTCTGTACGGCAAAGACCGATACCTTCTGCTCCCAGTTTAACTGCGTTTTCTGTATCTGCAGGAGTATCAGCATTTGTACGAACCTGCAGTTTACGGAACTGGTCAGCCCATCTCATGATACGGCCAAAGTTTCCGCCAACAGATGCTTCTTCTGTTTTGATGTCACCTTTGTAGATTTTACCGGTTGTTCCATCCAGAGAGATGTAATCTCCTTCTTTGAATGTATATCCACCCAGTGTGAACCATTTTTCTTCTTCGTTGATTTTGATTTCTCCACAACCGGATACACAGCATGTTCCCATACCACGTGCAACTACAGCTGCGTGAGATGTCATACCACCACGAACAGTCAGGATACCTTCAGATGCATGCATACCTTCGATATCTTCTGGTGATGTCTCCAGACGAACCAGAATAACTCTTTCACCTTTTTCATGAGCAGCTTTAGCTTCATCAGCAGTAAAGTATACTTTACCAGCAGCAGCTCCAGGAGATGCAGGCAGAGCAGATCCGATAACTTCTCCAGCTTTCAGTGCATCTACATTGAATGTTGGGTGAAGCAGCTGATCCAGAGATTTAGCTTCGATACGGCATACAGCTTCTTCCGGAGTGATCATTCCTTCATCAACCAGGTCACAAGCGATCTGGATAGCAGCCGGAGCTGTTCTCTTACCGTTACGTGTCTGCAGGAAGTACAGTTTTCCTTCCTGAATTGTGAATTCCATATCCTGCATATCGCGG